>CAIUCF010000882.1 GCA_903897565.1 uncultured Rhodospirillales bacterium
CCAGGTGGTCCTCGACGTCGCCGAAAGCCACGGCGTCGAACAACTGGGCCTGATGAACAACCAGGTCTGGCAGGAAGACCCGAAGCGGCTCGTGTTCACTTTGGCGCGCTACAAATTCGTCGCCAAGATGCTCGCGGGTCAGGCCGATGTCGTCGAAATCGGCTGCGGCGACGGCTTCGGTTCGCGGATTGTCAAACAGGAGGTCGGTGCGCTCCTCATCACCGATTTCGATCCCCTGTTCATCGCTGATTTCGAGGCCCGTGGCCATCCGGCCTGGCCGATCGCGGCGCGCGTCCACGACATGCTGGAAGCCCCGCTCGAGCGCCGCTTCGACGCCCTGTACAGCCTCGATGTCCTTGAACATATCGCACCCGCCGACGAGCCTCGCTTCCTCGCCCATGTGACACAGTCGCTGAAGCCGCAAGGGGTCGCGATCATCGGCATGCCGTCCTTGGAATCGCAGGCCCACGCCTCGCCCGCCAGCGCGGCCGGGCATGTCAATTGCCAGTCCGGGCAGACCTTGCGACGGACATTGCGCGCGCATTTCCATACCGTCTTCATGTTTTCGATGAATGATGAAGTCATCCACACCGGTTTCATGCCGATGGCCCATTATCTCCTGGCCGTCTGCGTCGGACCGAAGCACGGCGAAGGACCCTAGTTGACCATGGATCTCGTGACCGGCGGCAGCGGCTTCATCGGCAGCCATCTCGTCGACGCTCTGGTCGCCCAGGGGCGGTCCGTTCGGGTCGTCGACAATCTGGCCGTCGGCCGTCTCGCCAACCTGCAGCAGCACGAGGGCAATCCGGCGGTCGCGTTCTTTCACGCCGATGTCAGCGACGCGCCGCGTATGCTCGAGCTGACCGAGGGTGTCGATCGCATCTTCCATCTCGCCGGTCTCGCCGACATCGTCCCCTCAGTCGAGAATCCGACGGCGTATTTCCGGGCCAACGTCACGGGGACCCTGGCGGTCCTGGAGGCCGCGCGGGCTCACGGAGTGAAACGCCTCGTCTATACCGCATCCTCGTCCTGCTACGGCATTCCCGACCAATACCCGACGCCGGAAACCGCGCCCGCCGATCCGCGCTATCCCTATGCGCTGACCAAATATCTCGGCGAGCAGCTGGTCATCCATTGGGCCAAGCTCTACAGCCTGCCCGCAGTGGCGGTCCGGTTCTTCAACGTCTACGGGCCGAGGGCGCGGACCAGCGGCACTTATGGCGCGGTGTTCGGCGTATTCCTCGCCCAGCTCCGCGCGGGGAAGCCGCTGACCGTGGTCGGCGACGGCACGCAGTCCCGCGACTTCACCTATGTCGACGACGCGGTATCGGGTCTCCTGGCCGTCGCGGAGAGTCCCTATTCCGGCGAATCCTTCAATCTCGGCTCCGGTCAGCCCGTCTCGGTCAATCGTCTGGTCGAGTTGCTCGGGGTTCGGGAGACCGTGCCCCTGCCGAAGCGGCCGGGCGAACCCGACATCACCCATGCCGATATCAGTAAAGTCCGACGCCTGATCGGGTGGTCGCCGCGCGTCGGAATAGAGGAAGGAGTCGGCCACATGCTCGAGCATCTCGATTATTGGCGCGACGCCCCGGTCTGGACCCCCGATAGCATCGAGGCCGCGACCGAGGCCTGGTTCAAACATCTGAAATCGTGAGAATCAATCCCGTGTCCCGTGAAAAGATCCACTCGCTCGATCGTCTCGCCGAACTCGTCGGCGACGCCCGGGCCGCCGGCCGCAACATCGTCCTCGCCCACGGCGTTTTCGACCTGATGCATCTCGGCCATATCCGCCATCTTCAGGAGGCGCGATCCTGCGGCGACGCGCTGGTCGTCACCCTGACGGCCGACCGCCACGTCAACAAAGGTCCCGGGCGGCCGGTGTTCAATCAGCAGATGCGGGCAGAGATGATCGCAGCGCTGGAATTCGTCGACTGGGTCGCCATCAACGATGCCCCGACGGCGACCCCGATCCTGCGCAGCCTCAAGCCCTCGGTCTACGTCAAGGGCATCGAATACGCTGAAGCGGCGGATGACGTGACCGGCGGCATCATCGAAGAGCGCGAGGCCGTGGAGGCGGGCGGCGGGCGGATCCACTTCACCGACGACATCACTTTCAGCTCGTCGTCGCTGATCAACCAGCATCTCGGCATCTATGACGAGGAGCTGCGCAGCTATCTCGACGGCATCCGGACATCGACCTTGCGCAACGAACTCGTCGCCTTGATCGACAGCGTCAGCAACCTCGAAGTCACGCTGGTCGGCGATACGATCATCGACGAATACCAATATGTCGAACCCCTGGGCAAGTCGCCCAAGGAGAACATGATCGCCACCCGCTTTCGCGATCGCGAGTTATTCGCCGGCGGCGTCATCGCCGCGGCCAACCACGTCGCCGGTTTCTGTGCCAAGGTCAAGGTGGTGACCTGCCTCGGCGAGGACGAGAGCTTCGAGGAGCTCGTGCGCCACAGCCTGCGGCCGAACGTCGAGCTGCATATCGTGCCGATCGCGGGTCGCCCCACGGTCCGCAAGTGCCGCTTCATCGACTCCGGCTATCTCCGCAAGATGTTCGAGGTCTACACGTTCGACGAAACCCCGATCCACGGAGCTGAGGAAGCCACGCTCGAAGCCATGGTCCGCGATATCTGCGGGGCGGCGGATGTCGTCATCGCCACCGATTTCGGCCACGGCATGATCACCCCCCGGATCGTGGACGCGCTCCAGGAAAGCGCCAAATTCCTGGCCGTCAATACCCAGACCAACAGCGCCAATCTCGGCTACAACCTGATCACGCGCTACGCCCGTGCCGACTATATCTGCATCGACGCCCCCGAAGCCCGTCTCGCGATGGCCGACAAGTTCAGCGATCTTTCCGACATGATCGTCGACAAGCTCGCGCAACGCGTCGATTGTCCCCAGCTGATCGTGACCCGGGGCAAACAGGGCTGCACGACGTTCAGCCGCCACACGGGCCTGCACGATATCCCCTCCTTCACCAAGACGGTGGTGGACACGGTGGGGGCCGGCGACGCGTTTCTCGCGGTGACTTCGCCACTGGTCGCGGCGGGCGGGCGCATGGACCATATCGGCTTCATCGGCAATGCTGCCGGCGCCATGAAAGTGGGCATCGTCGGCCATCGCCGCTCGGTCGAGAAAGCGCCGCTCGTCAAATACATCACCGCACTGCTCAAATAGGAGCCGGCATGAAAGCGCGCATCGAGGGGTATTTCGACGAGTTGAGACGGCTGGCCGCGGGCGCGGCCGTCACCGATCTCGAAGGGAACAGGGTCGATCAGGCCGCCGCCATCGGCTGGGCGATCGAAACCGCCAAGGCGACCCATGCCGCGGGGAACAAGCTGATGTTCATCGGCAATGGCGGCAGCGCGGGGATCGCGAGCCACATGGCCATCGATTATGCCAAGAATGGCGGTCTGCGCGCCATGGCGTTCAACGACGGTGCGGCGCTCACCTGCCTCGGCAACGACCTCGGCTATGACCAGGTCTTCGCCCAGCAACTCGACTGGCACGCCCGCCCCGGGGATTTGCTGATCGCGATCAGCAGCTCCGGTCGTTCGGCCAATATCCTCAATGCCGTGGCCGTGGCCCGCAGCCGTTCGTGCCGGATCCTGACGCTCAGCGGGTTCGATCCGGCCAACCCCTTGCGTCGTCTCGGTGATCGCAATTTCTTCGTCGCCAGCCACGAGTACGGCTTCGTCGAAATCAGCCACCTGGCGCTGTGCCACGCGATCTTGGACCTCGCCATGGGCTGGCAGCCCGGCAAAGCCTAACGACCTGTCGCCCCGACGACCGCTTCAATATTGGATTGTGAGATGGAGAATAACGTGACCCAGGAAACCGCGCGACACTGGAAGGTCCTGGTCGTCGGCGGCGCCGGCTATGTCGGCAGCCGGCTGGTGCCAAAGCTGCTCGAAGCCGGGCACGACGTCTCGGTGCTCGACCTTTACCTCTACGGCGACGATGTCTTCGGGCCCTACTCGAGCCATGCCCGGCTGCGCCAGATCCGCGGCGACATGCGCGAAGCGGTCGTGGTCGCAGAGGCGCTCGCCGGCTGCGACGCGGTCATTCACCTGGCCTGCATCTCGAACGACCCCTCCTTCGATCTCAATCCGGAGCTGGGCCGCTCGATCAATTACGATTGCTTCCGGCCGATGGTGCGCGCCGCCAAGGATGCCGGGGTGCAGCGCTTCGTCTACGCCTCGTCCTCCAGCGTCTACGGGATCAAGAGCGATCCGAACGTCGTCGAGACCCTCGCGCTCGAACCCCTCACCGACTATTCGAAATTCAAGGCGCTGTGCGAAGACGTCCTGCTCGAGGAACGCGAGCCGGGCTTCGTCCCCCTGATTCTGCGCCCCGCCACGGTGTGCGGCTATGCGCGTCGGCTACGGCTCGATCTCGCGGTCAATATCCTGACGACCCACGCGGTGATGAACGGGAGAATAAGGGTATTCGGCGGCTCGCAGTCCCGACCCAATATCAACATCGAAGACATGACGGATCTGTACGTCCAGTCGCTGCAATATCCCGATGCCCTGATCGACGGTCAGATCTTCAATGCCGGGTACGAAAACTATTCCGTCATGGAACTCGCCGAGATCGTGCGCGACGCGGTCGATCCCAAGGTCGCGATCGACGTCGTCCCGACCGACGATCTGCGCTCCTACCATATCTCGTCGGCCAAGATCGCGCGCGAACTCGGTTTCACGCCGCGTCATTCGCTCGGCGATGCGGTGCTGGGCTTAAAGGCCGCACTCGCCGGCGGCCAGATTTCGGACCCGATGAACAATCCCTTGTACTACAATATCAAGCTGATGAAGCAGGTTGGGCTGCAATGATGCGAGGGTGAGGCCACGGTGCTGATCGGTTTGGATCTCGACAACACGATCATCGATTACGACGCCGCTTTTTCTCGTCTCGGGCAATCCATGGGACTGCTTCCAGTGGGGTTCGAGGGTCCGAAGCTGGCGGCGCGGACCTTATTGTGGCGCCAGCCGGAGGGCGATCTGCTATGGCAACGGCTGCAAGCCGCGGTCTATGGGCCCGGGATCGGCGAAGCCTCGCCTGCAGATGGCGTCCACGCCTTCATGACATGGTGCCGCGGCCAGGGGCATGATCTGTCGATCGTCAGCCACAAGAGCCAGTTCGCCGCGGCGGACCCGCAGGGCAGCGATCTTCGCGTCTGTGCCCGCGCGTGGCTGGAACAGGCCGGAATTGCCGGGGCGCTCGTGGCGCCCGAGGCCGTCTATTTTGAAGATACCCGGCGAGCCAAACTCGAGCGCATTGCCGGTCTCGGCTGCCGATACTTCGTTGACGATCTTGAAGAGGTATTGCTTGACCCGGCGTTTCCCCACGAGACCCAGGCGATCCATTTCGCACCGACGCCGGGGGAAGCCGCGGCCCGGGGACTGCCCTGTTTTCCGTCCTGGCAGCAGATCGCCGGGTATATCGAGAACGATAGCATTCGGAGCCGTCCATGAACGATTTTGACTTCAGGGAAGCGGCCGAGATCGAGCGCGGCGAGCAACTGCTCCGGGACGGCTATGTCATCGAGCCCGTCGAGAACCGCCCCGCCCTCGACCGCCTGCGTGATCTGATGGTCACCGTCGCCTGCGGGTACCTGAGCACACCGCTGCCCTCGGATCCTGAGCTCTGGTTGAACCGCATCGGTGACCTGGTCTCAGTCGAGCGCCTGAACGCCTTCCGTATCGCCGTTATCGCCGGCATGAACGCCGAGCCCTGGGTGCGGCGCGCCTATTTCGATCTGGCCCGAAACGCGCTGAGCAGTCTGGTCGGCAACGAATTGGCGATGCAGCGCCGCCTCAACGTGTCGATCCAGCTGCCTGGGGACGACAGTTCGTTGCTGCCGCTGCATGCCGATACCTGGTCCGGCGACTCGCCATTCGAGATGGTGCTCTGGGTCCCGTTCACGCGTTGTTTCGGCACCAAGGCGATGTTTCTCCTGCCGCCGGGGCCCAGTGACACCTTCGCGACCCATATGCACACGTTCAAGACGGCAGGGGTCGAGGCCGCTTATGAAGCGGTGAAGAGCGATCTCGCCTGGATCGAGATCGATTACGGCCGGTTCATGCTGTTCAATCAGAACCTGCCGCATGGCAATCGGATCAACCGCGAAAACGAGACCCGCTGGTCGACCAATTGCCGTTTCAAGGGCCTGTTCACACCCTACGCCGACAAGAAATTGGGCGAATTCTTCGAGCCGATCACGTTGCGGCCGGCGAGCCGGCTCGGCCTCGATTACGTGATGCCGGAGGGCTTCGATGAGTGACGCCGCCGGCTATCGTGGCTATATCGCCTCGCGGCCGATTCTCGGCAACCGCACCGCGCAGCATGTCCAGAATCTCGTGATCCGCGACTATGCCCAGCGTCATGGGCTGTTGTTCAAGCTCAGCGCGACCGAATATGCCATGCCCGGCTGCTACATGATGCTGCAGCAGGTTCTCCAGGAATTGCCTCTGCTGGACGGGGTGATCGCCTTTAGCATGTTCATGCTGCCACCGGCGCGACCGGCGCGCCGCGCGGTCTACGACACGGTGCTGAGCCTGGGCCGGACGCTCCACTTCGCCCAGGAGTCTTTTGTCGTCACCTGCCGCCAGGACATCGGGCGGATCGAGGATATCTGGATGATCCAGCAGGCCACCAGCCGCCCGGTCGAGATCTGACATGGCGCGCATCGATTTCCTGCAGACGCAGCATTCCAGCACGAGCCGAGACTATGTCCAGCGTGTCGTCGCCCATGACAAGGCCCATTGCGCCGAGATCGCCGGTCGCTTCGGCCAGGAATATTGGGATGGCGAGCGACAATACGGCTACGGCGGCTATCGCTATGACGGCCGCTGGCGGACCTTGGCGGACACACTGATTGCGCATTACCGCCTGAAGCCCGGCGACAAGATCCTCGATGTCGGCTGCGGCAAGGGATTTCTGCTCTACGAGCTCATGACGGCTCTCCCGGGACTGGCGGTCGCCGGCATCGATATCTCCCGCTACGGCATCGAGAACGCCAAGGAAGAGGTTCGCCCCTTCCTGCAGATCGGCGACGCCCGGAGCCTGCCCTATCCCGACGACACGTTCGACTTCGTCCTCTCCCTCGGCACACTCCATAATCTCCCGCTCGAAGGCGCCATGGCCGGCTTCCGCGAGATCGAGCGCGTTGGCCGCGGATCGCGCAAATACGTGATGGTCGAGTCTTTCCGCTCGGAGCGCGAGAAGATGAACCTGCTCTACTGGCAGCTGACGTGCCAGTCCTTCCACAGCCCGGAAAGCTGGGCATGGCTGGCCGCGCAGGCCGGCTATACCGGCGATCATGGGTTCATCTTCTTCGAGTGATGCGGTCCCGTCGGTGCTGATCATCGGCGGCGACAGCATGATCGGGGGCGTCCTCGCGGCGACGCTCGACCAGGCGGGAACCCGTCATTGGGCGACGACACGGCGCCCGGCGGCGCGATCCCCGGACCGCCCTCTCATCGATCTGGGGTCGCAACACTGGTCCGATCTCGACACGATCGAGGCCG
>CAIUCF010000883.1 GCA_903897565.1 uncultured Rhodospirillales bacterium
CGAGATGGCGCCGGGAAGGTTCGTGCCGATTGCGGAGGACAGCGGTCTGATCGTCCCGATCGGCCGCTGGGTGTTGCGCGAAGCCTGCGCTCAAACCTGCAAGTGGCTGGATCTTGGTCTCGACCCAGGGGTTGTCTCGGTCAATATCTCGGCGCTCGAGTTTCGCAGGAAGGATTTCGTCAGCTCGGTGCGCTCTGCGCTTCTTGATACAGGGCTCAGAGCCGAAGCCATCCAGCTCGAGATCACCGAGAGCGTCCTGATGCATGACGCGGCGGCGAGCGCGCTGATTCTCAACGAGTTGAAGGTCCTCGGCGTCGGCATCGCGGTCGATGATTTCGGCACCGGCTATTCGAGCCTCAGCTACCTCAGTCAGTTTCCGATCGACGTCCTGAAGATCGATCAATCCTTCGTCCATGCGATCGGCCTCAGCGAGGAGGACAGCGTGATCGTCAGCGCCGTGATCGCCATGGGGACGAACCTGAAGCAACGCGTCGTGGCCGAAGGCGTGGAAGACGAGGGGCAGTTGTCTTTCCTAAGAGCCGAGTGCTGCGAAGAGGCCCAAGGCTTTCTCTTCAGCCGGCCACTGACATCTGCGGGGTTCGCCGCACTCCTGAGAGCGGGGATCTCCGCGCCCGACGCCTAAAACTTTGGACTGGCGTCACCTGCGACGGCGCGCTGGAACATCTCGCCAGCACCCCGCGCCGCCCCACCGTTCTTGGTGTCCTGACAGGCCCGCGCTACGCCATCGAAGCCTGATAGTATTCGTAGGCCTCATCAATGTCGTCAAATACACGCAATTTCCCCGCCACGAGAACCCCCGCTCGGTTACAATGCCGGCGGATGGTCGCGGTGTCATGAGATGCCATAATGAAGGCTCGATCTCGCCGTTTCTCGAAGAGTTCGTGCTCGCACTTCTCGTGAAACCGGCTGTCGCCGACAGCGATGATTTCGTCGATCAGAAAACAGTCGAATTCGACGGCCATGGAAATCGCGAAGGCGAGCCTCGCTCTCATGCCTGACGAATATGTCTTGACGGGCTCCCGAAAGAATTTTCCCAACTCCGAAAATTCGAGCACATAGTCGACTTTGTCTTCATGAGAGATACCGTAGACTCGGCAGATGAACTTGAGATTGTCGAGCCCGGTGAGGCTGCCCTGAAAGGCGCCCCCGAAGGCTAACGGCCACGAAAGCCTCATTCCCCGGATAATCGTTCCCCGGTTCGGGCGCTCAGCGCCGCTCAGGATGCGTATCAGCGTCGACTTTCCCGACCCGTTGCGCCCGAGGATGCCGATTTTCTCGCCACGTCGTATCGTGAAATTGATGTTGTCGATAACGGTATGGCGGCTATGTCGCGTCTCATATCCATGAGAGACATCGATGAGCTGGATCATTCCGGCTGAACCCTTCGGCCACACTCTCGGACCATGAGAAGTCCAACAAAAGTTAGTATCAGATCGACGAGCAGGAAATACGCGCCGTCCGGGTAGGTTTTGATTACGGTGCCGAAATAGCCCTTCCGGATCATCTCGACCCCGTTGACCATCGGTATCCACAAAGCCGCCTTTTGGATGTTCGATGGCAACCACTGAACCATGAAGCCGGCTCCGGACAATGGGAACATCAGATAGGTCACGACATGCCAGATTCTCTCGAATGCTTCTGAGCGTTCCGAGATGGCACCAACGGTGAAGCCCAGTGCCGTCGCGAACCAACAGAGGAGGAGCCAACCGCCGAGCACCGGGATCAGGTCGACAGGCCAGAGCATCATGCCGATCGAGGAAAAAAAGATCGTGAGGACGCAGATCGACGCCGATGCACCCAACAACTCAAGGAGAATTCGGGCGAGGAAGATATCGATCACCTTGACGTTGCGGTGATACATTAGGCTGAGGTTGGGCTCGATGGCGCGAAGACAGCGTGCGGACGCATTGCGCCACACCAGAACTGACGAGTATCCGGTGATCGCGAAGCCGACTTCGGGGATATTCGTAAAGGAATGGACCTTGGCGAAGCTCCACAGCGCGCTCACGCCGAGGGTGAAGAGCATCGGTTCCACGAAGAGCCACATCGCCCCAATATTGTGGCGCCCGTAGCGGGTGATGACCTCGCGTAGCAAGAGGGCGCCGATGACGTTGCACTGTATGACAAAGCTCTCTCGGAGCGTCTTTTTCACGGAGTCGCCCTCAGTCTTGATGCTCGCGGATAGCGGCGAAGAGCATGGTGAAGATTCCCCAGCCGATCAGCCCGAGGCCAAAGACCGCGGCAATCGACCTGAGCCGCCGAGGCTCGGTGGCCTTATCAGGCCGATTTGGCTGAGAGATCTGCTCGAGATAAAGCTGTTGATGCGCAGCATCCGACGTGGCCTGTTCCAGGGTCGACATCGCGCTCGCCAGCATCTTCCCCGTGAATTCCTTCTCGAGGGCGAGCCTCTGGTATCCCGCGGCCTTGCCCGCGAGTGACAGATCGCCTCCCGTTACCTTCGCATTTTCGGCGTTGATGGCGGCGCGCAGCGACTGCACCCGGATCCGAAGTTGCGGGATCTGGGGATTGTCCTTCGCCGTGGTTTCCAGTTCGCGCAGCTGGGTCGACGCAGTCAGCAATGCTTCTTGCAGCTTGGAGACGTACTGCAACGGGATGGCTGATTGAAGTTCGGGATTGATGACGTTGGCCGTATTGCGATACGCGGCCAGTTTGACTGCTGCATCCCGATCCCGTTCGGCCGCCTCGTTGACCCTCGCCGTCGCGAAAGCCACCATGTCTTCGCGCGCGCGTTTATTGAGTTTGTTGACCAGCGCCTCCCCCTTGTCGAGCAGGGCCTGATTGATCTTCACGCTGTCGTCCGGGCTGAAGCTCTCGACCGAGAGCGTCGAAATCGACGAAGAGCTGTCGATTTCGACCGTGACGCGCTTGAGATAATATTTGTAGAGCGCTTCGAAACTGCCGTCGGGATCCAGTCCCGGAAACCGACTGAGGAGGTCGGCGCTGCTCCGGGAATATAGCGCCCGGACACCGAGTTGTCGGTCGAGCTCACGGAGAGC
>CAIUCF010000884.1 GCA_903897565.1 uncultured Rhodospirillales bacterium
ATCCGAATCGTGATCTCGCCCCGATCGGTAAACTTGACCGCGTTATTGGCGTAATTGATGAGGATCTGGCTCAGGCGCAGGGGGTCGCCGACCAGAACCGGCGGCACCTCCTCGGCGACGTCAATGATGAGCTCGATCCCCTTGGCGGCGGCCTTCTCGCCGATCAGATCCGCCACCGCACCCAGCACATGTTCGAGCTCGAATTCGACCTTCTCTACGGTCATCTTCCCCGACTCGATCTTGGAGAAGTCGAGGATGTCGTTGATGATCCCGAGCAGGTGGTGACTGGAATTCTGGATCTTCGTGAGATAATCGCGCTGCCGCGTGGTGAGGTCGGTCTTGAGCGCGAGATGGGCCATGCCGATGATGCTGTTCATCGGCGTGCGAATCTCGTGGCTCATGTTGGCGAGGAAATTGGCCTTGGTCTGCGCCGCATCCTCCGCGATATGCCGGGCGCGGATCATTTCCTCGATCATCGAGTGTTCGGCGGACACGTCCTCCACAACCACCACGACCCCCTTTGAGGCATCGTGCTCATCGACCGCCCGGCCATTTATCCGTGCCCAAAAGCGGGTGCCGTCGCGACGCGCCAGCTGCAATTCCGCCCTGAATGTCTCACCCCGGGCAATGGACCCGGCGGCCTCGCGGCCGATCTTCTCCCAACTCGCGTCGTCGGTGTACCAGATGCGGGTCGGAAGTCCGACGAGTTGATAGGGCTCGTAACCGAGCATGTGGTGGAGTGACCGGTTGACCCGAACCTGGGTGCGATCGCGGATCATCGCGATTCCGGCGCTCGCGGAATCGAGGATGGCCTGCAGTTCCCCTTTGACACGCGACAGCGCCTCGGCCGCCTCGTGTTCATCGGTGATATCCTCGATGATCGAGACGATGCCTTTCGAGCGGTCATGAGGATCGACGGCACGACCCGACATTCTGACCCAGATCGTGCGGCCATCCTTGCGGACGGCACGCTCCTCTAAGGTGGAGATCTCCCCGCGCCAGATCGCCGGATATGAGATCGCGCCGCTCATGGCATAGGTGCCGTCGTCGGTGAACCAGATCCGGGTCGAATGGCCGATCTGGCCACCGGGGTCATAGCCGAAAATGCGGTCTAGGCCGTGATTGGCGCGGATGATCACTCGATCTTTGACCAGAACAATCCCGGCGGTCGCCGCATCGAACAACGCTTGGAGTTCGGCATTGGCAGCGAGACGCTCGAGTTCGATCTTGTACCGCGCCATGCGTTGGAAGACGCGGGTTGCTCTCGCGATATCGCCGAGTTCGTCGGTTCGGTCCTGTTCCGGGATCTCGACGTCGAGATCGTTTTCCGAAACACGCCCGATCGCGACCGTCAGCGACTTGATCGGCGCGAGAATCTGCGACCGCACCGTCGCGGCCAGAAGCAGCGATGCGATCGCGAACATCGCTGCAGCAAGGCTGAGGGTCAGATCTCGGTCCAAATCCAGAGCACGCTGTCGCGCAACCAATTGCGCCCCGAGCGTGTCCAGCACCTTCATGTTCAGATCAATCCCCGAACTCATCATCAGCGAGAGCCGCTGCGGGCTCGCAGATTCCTTGTCGCTCTGGCCGACGAGCATGGTGTCAAGCTCGCTCAAGAACGTTGCGCTCGGGCCGCCCAGGGCATGGGTCACAGCCCCGTCCATATTGTTGGCCGCGCTGCGCGCGAAGCCTTCTCGAAGCTCCAGCCGGGCGGCATCGAGC
>CAIUCF010000885.1 GCA_903897565.1 uncultured Rhodospirillales bacterium
CAGCCGGGTCTGCCAGACCTGGGTGCGGTGGCCGCGATGGACCGGTGTCGCGGTCGCGACCAGGGTCGTCCCCTCCTTCGCGCCGCCGATGAAGTTGGTCTTGCTCTCGATCGTCGTCGTGCCCGCGCCCTCCGGCAGATTGGCGACCGTCGCCACGGCGCCCAGGGTATCGGCGAACGCCATGATCGCGCCGCCATGGGCGATCGCCGGCCGGGTGCACAGCGCGTCGCGCACCGTCATCCTGCCGACGACCCGGTCGGGCGCGACGCTCACCAGCTCGATGCCGAGCAAGGCGGCGAAGGGTAGCGGGTCAGCGTTGAAGCGTGTCAGCAAATCCATGTCGATAACTCCCTGATCGGGCCGGCCGCTAGGGTGTCGAGGCGTCATGCCGCCAAATCCTGCGGCAGGCGAACCGCCAAGCCCACCCCGACAGGATGATCCTGCGCCGACAGCTGCGTCGGGTCGAGGCTCCAGCGCGCGGCGAGATCGACGGCATCGCTTTCGTCTGGGAAGGGATCGCGACCGGTTTCCTCAACACGCGCCAAGGCATCGCGGGGGGACACCCCGCTCGCGATCAGCCGCTCTTCGTCGAGCCCCCGCTCTTCGGCAATTGAGAAGATCTTGTCGCTGGCCTCTTCGGGCGACAGGCCGCTGAGGTCGAGAAACCGCAGCTGCGCTTCTTCCGCCGTCTGCTCGCCGAAATTCGTCAGAACGCCGCAGTCGGCGTAGCAGAAGATCCGTTCCGGTTGACCGCCACGAGCCCGCGCCCAGGTGACGAGGTCGGCCACGCGGTAACTGCCGAAGAATTGCACGTCGGCAAATCGCGCCATCAGGCGCGCGAACACGGTATCGAATTTTCGGCCGATCTCGGGGTGTTCGTCGATGGCGACGGGGTAGGGCAACCGGGCGCCCGTCACCAGAATCCAGCCGTCGACCGGGGGCGACACGAACACCCAAGGCTCGGGCATCTGGGGGTCGTCCTCCCCGTATGTGGCGGCGATGCCAGACGCCCAATTGGCCGGTGTCGCCGGCCCGAAGTCGAGCGCGTCGACGACTGCCGCGGAATCAGCCGTCCTGATGGCGAACCAGAAAGTCTTGTACCCGAAGGCCTCGGGCGCGTCCGGCCTTTGGTCGAATGCTGTCATCATCGGTTCTCCGGCTTGGTGGGCGGCAAAGAACAAAAAGGCAACATCAGGAGATTTGCGCAACTCAGCGGTGAGGTCAAGCCATAATTCAGCACGGTGCCGGTCGATCTGCCGCAGCGAAATGCGCCATCCGGTCCGCGTGCGCACTCACGAGGTCGGGGCGAGCCAGGGGGCGGGCATGGTCGTCGATAGATGCGGGATGTCGCGCTGGCATCGGCTCGATCAGTCGGAGCCGGAGCTCGAGGAACGCATCGAGACGGTGCCATGCCCGCGTATCCGCGGTCTCGCCGGAGAACTTCAAGAGCGACCAGGGCAAGCGCGGGATCTACGGGCATCAGGCTGATTCTACGCTCACCTCTCGATGCAGCGGGATTGCGGCGGTCTCGAAGATCGAGATGTCGCCGTCGATCCGCCACGGCACTTGGCCGAAGGGTTGGTGCAGGAATTGCTCGGCATCTGCGTCCGTCGCGCCCGACCTATAATCGGTTTCGGGAACCGCAAAAAGAGCACGAGATAGCCACACCGACACCGACACGAACGGGAAGCAACATCATGACTGGGAATCCGTCTCCGGAAGGGAAATCTCCCTCTCAATTGATCGACGACCGGATCACGGCGTCGGGCGACTGGCGGGGCGAGGTTCTCGCCCGGCTCCGCGCCGCAGCGACGGTGAACGCTTCGCGTCTCCCCGTGGTTCACAGCCCCAAGCCCCCCCACCCCCGAACCGGAGCGTGATGATGGAAGAGATCGGTAACGCGGAAAATCCTTGGCGCTTGCAGACGCCGCCCTTGAGCGGCGAGTTCACGATGCACCGCGGAATACGCGACGGCGTCGAGGTACTTGTCTGCACTGTCGGCAAGACCGTGCTGTTCTACGACGCCCGCTGCCTCGCCGATCTACAGGCGATGCTGGCGGCGCGCGGCGACTGGGTCGAACTTGGTGCTGCCGACGAGCAGAAGGACGCCAAAACGGAAACCGTCGAGGCTTGGGGTCGGTCGTCGGACAACCCGATCGGCGGCTGGTACGGGCTGAAGAAGGGCTTGCGCGGGCGCTTTGCCGTTTATATTCCGCCGCTGATGGAGCGGCTCGGTCTGGCCGAGCTCGAACACAATTCGCGCGGCAATCGCATGCGGGCGATGCCCATGACCGACGGCTGAGGCGGGGACCTGACCCCCGTGCGGCCTCCGCGAACGCTCCCGCCGGAGGCAGCGCGATGCGCTGCTCCAACGCGAGGATTCCGAGGCTGGCCTGCGATATTCAATGCATGCGAGCCGCGTTATCCGGCACCGTGAAGCTCACGGTCTGGCCGGTATAGACATGGTGGTCGGGGCCGGCGAGGTCGATCAGGATCTTGTGATGGCCGGGCGGCAGGCCGACGACGACGATGGTGTTGGTATTGCCGGCATCGGCCCAGTGCCACGGTAGATCGTCGACACTGACGTGGAGATGGCCGACGCGAGGCGAGACGTCACGGGCGCCGGGGCCAAACACCGGGGCGATGTGGAAGTTCTCGGTGCGGTATTGGAGGACGACGGCGCCGCGCGACAGCGGTTCGGCGAGCGGCGGGTCGACGATCAGCTTGGGGGCGGGCTCGCTCGCGACCGGCTCGAACGGGGTTGGGCCGAGGATGTCCTTCGCGCTCTGGGCGGAGGCGCTCGAGGCGAGCATGGTGCCGATAGCGGCAGCGGCAAGCGCCTGGATCAGCGTGGTCATTAAAGTCTCTCCTTATCGTGTGGGGCCGGGGGCCTGTGTCAGGCGCGGGCCGAGCGTGGCTGGTGGGCGGTGTAACGCGGGGCGGGGAATGCGCTCGAGAGCTTGCCGGCCATGGCGCGGCGGGCGGCCTCGAAGCGGTCCCAGTCGGCGCCGTCGGCCAGGGCCGGAATGGTGACGATCTCGCCCTGGTCGAACCCGGCGAGCGCGGCGTCGACCATGTCCTCGGCCGACATAACGATGGCCTCGGGCAGGCGGTGCACCGGCAGGCCGGCGATGTCCCAGAACTCGGTCGCGGTGGCGCCGGGCAGCACGGCCTGGACACGCACGCCCTTGGCCGCGAGTTCGTGATGCAGCGACTGGCTGAACGCCAGCACAAACGCCTTGCTGCCGCCATAGACGCCGTTCAGGGTTTCCGGCGAGATCGCGACGATCGATGAGATGTTGATGATCGCGCCGCCACCCCGGGCGACGAAGCCGGGCACCGCGGCGTAGGTGAGCCGGGTGAGGGCGCCGATATTGAGGCGGATCATCGCGTCCATCTTTTCGACGTCGGCATCGAGC
>CAIUCF010000886.1 GCA_903897565.1 uncultured Rhodospirillales bacterium
GCAGCGCAAGGCGGGTTTGAGCCCGGACTACAAGGAGGGTGTGGCCGCCTTCATGGAAAAGCGCCCCGCCCGCTTCACCGGGCGCGCCTCGTGAGTGATCTTTCTCCCGAAGAGATCGCGCGCCGCGCCGGCGAGGCGCTGTGGGCCAAAGACAAGGCAGCCCACAGCCTGGGCATGGAACTCCTCGCCATCGGCCCGGGCACGGCGACCCTCGCCATGACCGTGGGCGAGACCATGACCAATGGCCATGACACCGCCCATGGCGGCTTCATCTTCACCCTGGCCGATACCGCCTTCGCCTTCGCCTGCAATTCCCACGGGCTGGTCACGGTGGCCGCCCAATGCAGCATAACGTTCATCCGTCCGGGCCATCCCGGCGACCGCTTGATCGCGACCGCGCGCGAGATCTCGCGCTCAGGCCGCTCGGGCATCTACGACATTCAGGTGACGGCGAACGGCAAAGTCATCGCCGAATTCCGCGGCCATTCCCGCACCGTCGGCGGCAGCTTCGTCGAGGGGATCGCGGCGAGCGCGTGACCAAATTGTTTCCGTCACCCCCGCGAAGGCGGGGATGGCGACATTACTGAGAAGACCGAAACAAGAACCCAATCGAGGCCGACACCCATGGCACCCACATCCACCGCCCCGGACAGCCTGAAAAACGGCCTCGACGCCGCCGAGCGCGCCTCGCGGGACGAGATCCAGGCGTTGCAGCTGCAGCGCCTGTCCTGGACCCTCAACCATGTCTACGCCAACGTCCCGTTCTACAAGGCGAAGTTCGACGCCGCCGGGGTCCATCCGAGCGACCTCAAGACCCTCTCGGACATCGCCAAATTCCCCTTCACGGTGAAGACCGATCTCCGCGACACCTATCCCTTCGGCCTCATCGCGGTGCCGCGCGAGAAGGTGGCCCGTATCCACGGCTCCTCGGGCACCACCGGCAAGCCGGTGGTCGTCGCGTATACCCAGGCCGATATCGATATGTGGGCCGGGCTCGTCGCGCGGTCCCTGCGCGCCGCCGGGATCCGGCCCGGCATGATGGTCCATGTCGCCTATGGCTACGGCCTCTTCACCGGCGGCTTGGGCGCCCATTACGGCGCCGAGCGGCTCGGCTGCACGGTGGTGCCGATCTCCGGCGGCATGACCGACCGCCAGGTCCAGCTGATCGAGGATTTCAAGCCCGACGCCATCCTGGTGACGCCGAGCTACATGCTCACCATTCTCGACGGGTTTGCCAAGGCCGGGCTCGACCCGCGCAAGAGCTCGCTGCGCTTCGGCGTTTTCGGCGCCGAGCCCTGGACCAACGCCATGCGCGCCGAGATCGAGCGCAGCTTCGCCATGGACGCGACCGACATCTACGGCCTCTCCGAAGTCATGGGCCCCGGCGTCGCCCAGGAGTGCGTGGAGACCAAGGACGGGCTGCACATTTGGGAGGATCACTTCCTCGCCGAGGTCATCGACCCCGAGACCGGCGCGGTGCTGCCCGACGGCGAGAAGGGCGAGCTGGTCTTCACCTCACTCACCAAGGAAGCCTTCCCGATCATCCGCTACCGCACCCGGGACTTAACCCGCCTGCTCCCCGGCACGGCGCGCCCCGGCATGCGGCGGATGGAGAAGGTCACCGGCCGCTCCGACGATATGATCATCCTGCGCGGCGTCAACGTCTTCCCGACTCAGATCGAGGAGATCCTGCTCAAGACCGAATGGAGCGCCGGCCATTTCGTCATCGAACTGATCCGCGAGGGCCGCATGGACGAGATGGTCGTCAAGGCCGAAGCCCGCCCCGACCACTGGGACGGCGCCGGCCTGCGCCACCACGCCGACCGCGTGATGATCCACGTCAAGGAGACGATCGGCATCACCACCCATGTGGAGATCCACCCGCACGGGACCTTGGAGCGCTCGGAAGGCAAGAGCCGCCGCGTGATCGACAAGCGGCCGAAGGGGGAGTGAGGGGCGGCCGCCCTCGGCTGTCATTGCAAGCGAGGCAATCCAGTTCTGATGACCTGCACTATCCTGGATTGCTTCGCTCCGCTCGCAACGACGACATTTCTAGTTGCCGACCGGTTAAGTCGATCCCTTAGTTAAGATCCTGGGAATTCCAGGGGCATCGTACGGACCTCCGCGACTCTGAGACGGTGAGTGAACTCGCGACCCACAGCCGGC
>CAIUCF010000887.1 GCA_903897565.1 uncultured Rhodospirillales bacterium
AACTCCTCGGCCACCACCTGCGCGACCTTGGTGTGGAGGCCCTGGCCCATCTCGGTGCCGCCATGGTTCAGCTGGATGCTGCCATCGGCGTAGACATGGACCAGGGCGCCAGCCTGGTTGAATAGGGTCGCGGTGAAGGAGATGCCGAATTTCACCGGCGTCAGCGCGATGCCGCGGCGCAGGATCGGGCTCGCGGCGTTATAGGCGCGGATGGCGGCGCGGCGGGCGCGGTACTCGGCGCTGGCCTCGAGTTCTGCAACCAACTCGGGGATGATGTTGTCGGTGACGGTCTGGTGATAGGGCGTGACGTTGCGATCCGTGGCGCCGTAGAAATTGCGTTTGCGGATGTCGAGCGGGTCCTGGCCCAGCGCATAGGCGATCTCCTCGATCACCCGCTCCGCCGCAACCACGCCCTGCGGCCCGCCGAAGCCGCGAAACGCGGTGTTGGAGACGGTGTTGGTCTTCAGTGGCAGCGAACGGATCAGGGCGGTGTCGTAGTAATAGGTATTGTCGGCGTGGAAGCAGGCGCGATCGGTGACAGGGCCGGAGAGATCCGCCGAATAGCCGCAGCGCGCGGCGACGACCATCTCGATTCCGCGGATGACGCCGTCATCGTCGAAGCCGACATCGTAATCGACCTCGACGTCATGGCGCTTGCCGGTGATCGCGATGTCGTCGTCGCGGTCGGGCCGCAGCTTGGCGGCGCGGCCGGTGACCTTCGCCACCAAGGCCGCAGCGCAGGCGAACAGGTTGGACTGGGTCTCCTTGCCGCCGAAGCCGCCGCCCATGCGCCGGGTTTCGACCGTCACCGCATGCGCGGCGACGCCCAAGACATGGCCGACCATGTGCTGGACCTCGCTCGGATGCTGGGTCGAGCTCAGGACCATCATGTCGCCATCCTCGCCGGGGATCGCCAGCGCGATCTGGCTTTCGAGGTAGAAATGCTCCTGGCCGCCGATGGCGATGCGGCCCTTGAGCCGGTGCGGGGCGCCGGCGATGGCGGCTGGCGCGGCGCCGCGGCTCAGCATCAGCGGCGGACAGACCAACTCGCCCGCGGCGCGGGCGGAGGATATGTCGAGGATCGCCGGCAGTTGCTCGTACTCGATCTTGGCCAGCCGCGCGGCACGGCGGGCGAGATCGCGGGTCGCGGCGGCGACGACGAAGATCGGCTGGCCGACGCAGTGCACGAGATCGGTCGCGAACAGCGGTTCGTCATGGGCGCCGGTGCTGCTGATGTCGTTGACGCCGGGAATATCGGCGGCGGTGAGCACCCGCACGACACCTGGGGTTGCGGCGACTTCGGCGAGATCGATGGCGCGGATGCGGGCATGCGCGCGGGTGCTGAGGCCCAGGCAGAGATGCAGGGTTCCTGCCGGTTCGGCGATGTCGTCGATATAGGTGGCCTCGCCGGCGACATGGCGGGGGGCGCTGTCATGGGGCACCGCCTGGCCGATGATGAGGGGCTCAGACAGGGGCGAGCCCCGCGGCGCCGACCAGCCGGGTTTCGGCCTGCGGATCGGTGGTCTCGATCCAGCATTTCAGCAGCAGGTTGGCGGCGACCTTGCGGCGATAGCCTGCCGAAGCCCGCCAATCGGTCAGCGGCGCGAAATCCTGGTCGAGCGCCGCCATCGCCGCCCCAACACGAGTCCGGTCCCAAGGCTTGCCGATCAGCGCGGCCTCGGCGTGACGGGCGCGTTTCGGGATCTCGGCCATGCCGCCATAGCCGAGCCGTGCCCGGGTAACGATGCCGCCGTCGAGCTCGATCAGGAAGGCGGCGCAGAGCGCGGAGATATCCTGGTCGAAGCGCTTGCTGATCTTGTAGGCGCGAAACCGTGCCCGTGGGCCGGGACGCGGGATCAGGATGCGCTCGACGAACTCGCCCGCCGCCCGATCCTGGCGACCATAGCCGAGAAAGTAATCTTCCAGCGCCAGCCGCCGCCGCGCCCCGCCGTGGCGCAGCACGATCTCGGCGCCGAGCGCGATGAGGGCCGGCGGCGTGTCGCCGATCGGCGAGCCATTGGCGATATTGCCGCCGATCGTGCCCATGCTGCGGACCTGCTCGGCGCCGATGCGGCGGATCAGCTCGCCGAGATCTGGGGCGAGGCGGGACAGCGCCGGGGCGGCGTCGGCGTAGGTTGCCATGGCGCCGAGCGAGACGCGATCGGGCGCTTCCTCGATCGTCCGCAACCCGGTGACGCGGCCGGCATAGAGGATGGTCGGCAGCACGCGCTGCGCCTTGGTGACCCAGAGCCCGACATCGGTCGCGCCGGCGACCAGGGTCGCCTCGGGCTCGGCGGCGCAGATCGCCGCGAACTCGTCGAGCCGGGCCGGGGCGATGAAGCGGCGGCCGTCACGGCCCGTCACCAAGGTCTTGTCGTCCTGGAGGGCGCGCAGCCGGATCGCGATCTCGGCCATCCGTGTCGCCAGCGGATCGGTCGCGGCCGGGGCGCGCTCGTACATCTGCCGGGCTGCGGCGATAATCGGGGCGTAGCCGGTGCAGCGGCACAGATTGCCGGCGAGCGCGTCATTGATCCGGGCGGCAGACGGGTTCGGTTCGGCGAGGTAGAGCGCCTGCAGCGCCATGACGAAGCCGGGGGTGCAGAAGCCGCATTGCGAGCCGTGGCAGGCGACCATGGCCTCCTGCACCGGGTTGAGGCCGCCATCCGGGCGTTTCAGATCCTCGACGGTGACGACATGGCAGCCGTCGAGCGTGGCGAGGAAGCGGATGCAGGCGTTGATCGGCTGATAGCGGATGCGATCGCCGTCGAGCTGGCCGACCAGTACGGTGCAGGCACCACAATCACCCTCGGCGCAGCCTTCCTTGGTGCCGGTCAGGCGGCGCTCGAGCCGCAGCCAGTCGAGCACTGTTTGGGTCGGGTCGAGATCGCGTAGCTCGATCAGCCGGGAGCCGAGCAGAAACCGCACCACCTCGCGCATCACCCGCCCCCTGTCTCGCCGCCTATCGGGATCGGCGCTGCAATTTAGCGGCCAGTCGCGGAAGCCCGCGCCGTCACAGCAGCGAACGCAGCACCGCGATCAGGGTCGCCAGCAGCATCGCGACGATCGGCAGGGCGCTGATGCCGAAGCCGGGGCCGCGCTTCTTCGGGTCGAGATAATAGGCCTTGGCATAGACGATGCGGCCCACCGACCAGGTCAGGCCGCCGAGCGCGCCCCAGAGATCACCAACCCAGGCGGCGCACAGCCAGGCCAAGGGAATCAGCATGACGATCTGCTCGACCGTGTTCATCTGCACCCGGTAATAGCGCTCGAACTCGGCATTGCCGGTGACGGCCGGGGCGTCGACACCGGTTCGCGTCCTGGCGCGACCGACATTGACGAGGATCCAGGTATAGACCGCGGCGGCGATCAAGGTCGCGAGAGACGTCAGGGGGAGGGCGTGCACGGGATCATCCTGATGGCGGATAAGATTCCTGACGATACTCCAATGGCCTGACGGGTGATAGCGCGCCGGTTACGCGACATTCGGCGCATAGGACGCGGGATTGACGCTGGCGGGGCGCCCCTCGACGCGCAACTCTGCGGCCCGCGCCGGCGTCCGGGCGATGACCTTGCCGCGGCGGATGACGAACAGCCGGGTGGCGCGCAGGCGCAGCGCCTCGATCGGGTCGGCGGCGTCGAGAATCACGAAATCCGCGTTGCAGTCCTCGGCGAGCCCGTAACCTTCGAGCCCCATGACCTTCGCGGCATTGGTGGTGACGGCCTCGAAGCAGAACTTCATCGCGTCGCGCCCGGTCAGCTGGCCGACATGCAGGCCCATATTGGCGACGTCGAGCATGTCGGCGTTGCCGAGCGGGTACCAGGGGTCCATCACGCAATCCTGGCCGAAGGCGACGGTCAGGCCGGCCGCGCGCAGCTCCGCGACCCGGGTCATGCCGCGGCGCTTGGGATAGGTGTCGAAACGGCCCTGAAGGGTGATGTTGATGTTCGGGTTGGCGACCACGCGGAGCTCGGCCTCGACCATCAGCGGGATCAGCTTCGAGACGTAGTAATTGTCCATCGAATGCATCGAGACCAGGTGCGAGCCGGTCACCCGGCCCTGCAGACCGAGGCGGACGGTCTCGGCCGCCAGGGTCTCGACATGGCGCGACAGCGGATCGTCGGTCTCGTCGCAATGCATGTCGACCGGGAGCCCCGTCGCCGCCGCGATCTCGCACAGCGCCCGCACCGAGGCCGCGCCGTCGGCCATGGTCCGCTCGAAATGGGGAATGCCGCCGATGACGTCGATGCCGAGCCGGGTGGCGCGGGCGAGGTTCTCGGCGGCGCGGGGATAGCGCAGGAAACCGTCCTGCGGGAAGGCGACCAGCTGGAGATCGAGCCAGGGCTTGATGCGTTGACGCAAGCTCGCCAGCGCCTCGACCGCGAGCAGCCGGTCATCGCAGATATCGACATGGGTGCGGACCGCCAGCAGGCCCTGGGCGATGGCGAGATCGCAATAGGCCTCGGCCCGGGCGAGGATCGCCTCCTGGGTCAGCTGTGGCTTGAGCTCGCTCCAGATCGCGATGCCTTCGAGCAGGGTCCCGGACTGGTTGAGCCGCGGCATGCCGAGCGAGAGCGCGGAGTCGAGGTGGAAATGCGGATCGACGAAGGGCGGCGAGACGAGGCGGCCGCCGGCGTCGATCTCGGTCGCCGCCGTCGCGTCGAGCGCGGGTCCGACCACGCGGATCTTGCCCGCTGCGCAGCCGATATCGACGCCGCGGCGGCCGTCGGGCAGGGTGGCGTTACGCAGGATCAGGTCGAGGCTCACGGCAAATTCCTCAGGTCGGTCAACGATTCTCTGTCGCAAGCCTGCCGCAATCCGCGTGCCATGATTGGCGGGTGTGGGGCGGTTGACGGATTAGCCTGCGATCAACCAACCTTGGTGCTAAGAATACGGTGTGTCGAGCAGAACGGGTGACGGAGGACAAGTCGGGTTATGGATGCGCGGACGCCTGAAACCAGAAAGCTTGCCCCGAAATCGATTGTCCTGACCTCGCATCGGCCGCGCGGCAGCGCCCAGCCGCCCAAGATCTCCTGGGGCGCGGCGACGCCGGCGGCGCGCGGCGCGATCGTCGCCACCCTCAACAATCCCGGCGAGCGCAACGCCATCGGCAGCCATTCCGGCGCCTATTCGATCTACCGCGCGCTCGCCGTTGCCTCGGGCCAATTGAGCGCAACCTATCGCCCCGATTTCACCAACACGGCGCCGGCCGCGCAAATCGGGCCGTTCCCGTCATGGTCGGACCCGAGGAAGATCGTCTCGCTCGATCCCTGGGGCCATATGACCAGCCAGGTCTTCGCCGCCGAGATATCCTCCGGCTGGGATATCCGCCCGACGATCGCGGTGACCAAGGCGCATATCAACATGCCGGAGATCCTGGCGGCGCTGCTCCAGGGCAGGCTCGCCGCCGATGGCGAGGTCCTGGCCGCCAATGGCGATGCTCGCGTCACCAAGATCGCGATCGAGCCGGTGTGGTGGCTGCCCGGCGTCGCCGAGCGCTTCGGCGTCGCGGAGAGCGATCTGCGCCGCGTGCTGTTCGAAGAGACCGGCGGCATGTTTCCCGAACTCGTCACCCGCTCGGACCTCAAGGTGTTCCTGCCGCCGATCGGCGGCACCACGGTCTATCTGTTCGGCGATCCGGCTAAGCTCGGCCGGGTGGAGACCAAGATCGCCTGCCGCATCCACGACGAATGCAACGGCTCCGACGTGTTCGGTTCCGATATCTGCACCTGCCGGCCCTATCTCGCCCATGGCATCGAGGTCGCGATCGCGACGGCGCAGGCCGGCGGCGTCGGCGTCATCGTCTATAACCGCAAGGAGGGTCGCGCGCTCGGCGAGGTGACGAAGTTCCTGGTCTACAACGCGCGCAAACGCCAGGCCGGCGGCGATCGCGCGGAGGCCTATTTCCAGCGCACCGAATGCGTCGCCGGCGTCCAGGACATGCGCTTCCAGGAGCTGATGCCCGACGTGCTGCAATGGCTCGGCATCACCCGGATCGATCAGCTGGTGTCGATGAGCAATCTCAAATTCGAGCCGATCATCGAGAGCGGTATCGAGGTCATCGCGCGTATCGCGATCCCGGAGGACCTGATCCCCGCCGACGCCCAGGTCGAGATGGATGCCAAGAAGGCGGCGGGCTATTTCACGGCGGCCGTGCCGGATGCGGCCGAACTCGGCGTCGCCAAGGGTCGGGGGTTGACGGAGTGACGGTGAAACGCGGCGGCTCTCCCTCCCCCTTGATGGGGGAGGGTTGGGGTGGGGGTGATGTGGCCTCCAGTGTGACTTTCCCTGTGGCACCAGATCCGGCC
>CAIUCF010000888.1 GCA_903897565.1 uncultured Rhodospirillales bacterium
GATGCAGGAACAAGCGGCGGGGATCGTTGTCGGCCTCGTCGAGCGTCAGCCAGGCGGTGCTGATTCCCTGTGCTTCGCTGGCGGATTTCGCCTGCTGCAGCAAGGTCGACTTCCCATGCCCTGCCGGGCCTTGAATCAGGATCACACGATGGGCAGGGTTCGCAAGCAGGCGTACCAGCAAGGCGTCGCGGCGAACAGCGCCGGGGAACTCGGGCGGGGCGAAATACTTGTGGCTCGAACTGCCGGCAGAGGGGGCGTTGCGTAATGACCTGAGCGCCTCCTCCATGCTGCTTACTCCCGCGTTGATCCGATGTCAGACGAATATATCGTTTATGCCATATCGTCCGGCAGGTCGACGGTAACGCCGTTCGGAGCCCGGCGCCGGGCCCGGCTGGGTTGCGGGATTCGCGGGTTGTCAGAAATGGGCAATTACCCATTATTGCGGTGTACGACCTTGTGGCTACCACGGACCGGCCTTCCATGGATACGACCCCTGAATCCTGTAGCTGCGTGGCGCTTCGTCAGGCGGCGCGCCATTTGACCCGGCTCTACGACGAGGCGCTCGCGTCCGCAGGGATCGGTGTCAATCAGTACTCCATCACCGCCACGCTAGAGCGGCATGGACCCGAACACCTCCAGGCACTCGCCGACCGCCTGACCATGGATCGTTCGACCCTGGGCCATCTGCTCAAGCCCCTGACGGCGCGCGGCTGGGTCGAGGTCGGAGTTGCGTCGAACGATCGCCGCCATCGCCTGATCGCCTTGACGGCCGAAGGCAAGGCCGTCAACGCCAGAGCCCGGCCGCTCTGGAGAACCGTGGAGCAACGCTTCGCCCAGGCGTTCGGCGTGGACGAGGCGGCAGCCCTGCGCCAGACCCTGAAACATGTCGCCCTCATCGAGCTCGCCGGTGAAACGCCATGATCGGTAAACGCATTCATTACGCCTGGGTCGTCGTCACCGTCACCTTCCTGGTGCTGCTGATCGGTGCGGGAGTCCGCTCGACGCCGGGCGTTCTGATCGTGCCGCTGGAGCGGGAATTCGGCTGGTCGCGGGCGGAAATCGGCGCCGCCGTCGGCCTCAACATCATGCTGTTCGGGCTGATGGGGCCGTTTGCCGTCGCCATCATGGACCGCTTCGGCCTCAGGCGCACGATCTGCGGCGCCCTGTCTTTGCTGGCGGTCGGTGTCTTTCTGACGATCTTCATGCAGACGCGCTGGCAGCTCCTCACCTTATGGGGCTTGGTGGTCGGCTCCGGCAGCGGCATGGTGGCGACCGTGCTCGGCGCGACGGTCGCCAATCGCTGGTTCATCCGCCAGCGCGGGTTGGTGGTCGGCGTCCTGACCGCGAGCAGCGCCACCGGTCAGCTGATCTTCCTGCCGCTGCTCGCGAGCCTCGCCGTGCATTTCGGCTGGCGCGCGGTGTCCCTGGCCGTCGCGCTGGCGGCGGCAAGCCTGATCCCCGTGGTGGCCCTGTTGATCCGGGATCGTCCTGCCGATGTCGGTCTGGCCCCTTACGGCGGCACCGCGGTTGAAGTAACGGCGAAGCCTTTCGGCAATCCCGTCGCGCGCGCCTTTCGTGGCCTCGGGCTCGGCTTACGCTCGCGAGATTTCTGGTTGCTTTCGGGCAGTTTCTTCGTCTGCGGCGCATCGACCAACGGCCTGATCGGCACCCATCTGATCCCTGCCTGCATCGATCACGGCATCCCCGAGGTCAGCGCAGCCGGGCTGCTCGCCGTGATGGGCATCTTCGACTTCCTCGGCACCACCGGCTCGGGCTGGCTGACCGACCGCTTCGACAGCCGCAAGCTGCTGTTCTGGTATTATGGCTTGCGCGGTTTATCGCTGATCTTCCTGCCCTTCGCCTTCAACTATACCTTCTACGGCCTGTCGCTGTTCGCCGTGTTCTACGGGCTGGACTGGATCGCGACCGTGCCGCCGACAGTCAGGCTCGCGGAGAAATGCTTCGGCCGTGAGAACGCCGTGCTGATGTTCGGCTGGATCGCGGCGTCGCACCAGCTTGGCGGCGCCTTCGCGGCCTGGGGCGGCGGGGTGCTCCGCACCGAGACCGGCAACTACCTGAGTGCCTTCATCGGTGCCGGGCTAATTTGCCTGCTGGCGGCGCTGATGATGCCGTTTATCGGTCGGAATACGACGAGTCTCAGCAAGGCGGCGATCACCGCATCCTGAGCCGCCTCAGGAGTCGAAGGCGCCTTCGCTCAGCAGCTTCTGATGGACGGTGTCGACGCCACCGGGAAGTTCCAGCTTGCCCTTCGCAGTCGGCGCGCAGATCAGCACCCCGGTCGAGAGCAGAGAGCCGGCGATGCTGACGGCGACGTGGACGACATGCTGCGTCACGTGCAGCGAATCGACCACGCCGGCGGCGCGCAGATCGCCGTATTCTCCCGCGCGAGCATCGAAGCCGAACCAGGGATCATCGACGCTCAGGATCTTCGCCATCACGGTTTCAGCCAGATGCCCGGCATTGGCCGCGATCATCCGCGCCGGCGCCGCCAGCGCATGGCGCAAGGCGCCGGTGGCGACACGTTCGCCGTAGCCTATGCCTGAGAGTTCCGTGACCAGCGCCGAGGCGCGGAGCAGGGCGGTGCCGCCCCCGGGCAAGACACCGCTCTCGGCCGCCGCCAACATCGCGCGGCGCGCATTCTCGACGAGCGGCAGCCGCGCCTTGATCTCGAGATCGCTGGTGCCGCCGACATGCAGGATCGCGGTCGCCCCGAGCAGCAGCTTGAGCCGTTCGGTGCGCTTCTCCAGATAATCCGCGCGGCCCGTCGGCGAGCGGCTGTCGATGTCGCCGGAGACGAGATCACCCCGCAGCAGCGCGATCTGGCGACGGATCGCCGCCCGATTGCCGTGGGCACCGGTGATGGTGATGGTATTGCCCATGATCGAGACGAGATCGGCGCCGCCGAGATCCTCGGCGATGACGCGGTCGAGGGTGCTGAAATCTCGTAGCAGAATCGGGCGCCCGCCGCAGACGAGCGAAAGGTCGGACAGGCACTCGATACGGGTATCGCCATGCATCGGCGGCTTGACGATCGCGACCGTGACGATCCCGCGGCGCTGGTTCTCGATCAGGCCGAGGCGCACCGGGTCCGACACGTCCTCGGCCATGATCAGCAGGGGTCGCTTGGCGACCACGGCGATCTCGAGCGCCGGGAGCAGGTCTTCGAAGGCGTCGAGCGCGCGATCATACAGCAGGATCAGCGGCTGTTTCAGTTCGAGAGCGCCGACCGGGGGATGCAGCTCCCGGATCAGCGCCATGGTCTCGAAGCTGGTGCCGAGCTTGATCTCGAGGATGTCCTCGACGGCATTGCCCATTTCGACATCGATGACGCCGTCGAGGCCGACCTGATCATAGGCGTCGATCAGGTGTTTCGCGATCGCATCGTCACCGTTTGCCGCCACCCGCGCGATATTCTCGAGGTCGTCGCGAGAGGCCATCACGGCTGTTTCCGCGAGGGAGCGCAAGGTCTCGGTCGCGGCCTGGGCCAGGGCGTCGCGGATCGCCAGCGCGTCGATCCCCGCGATCCGTGCACGCAGGCAACGGGTGGCGAGATCACACGCGAGGATGATCGCGGTCGTGGTGCCGTCACCGGCGTTTTCGGAGACCGCGCTGGCCGCTTCCCGCAGCAGGCGCAGGCCGACTTCGGCCTCCTGGTCCGACAGGGCGAGGGCGCGGGCGACGGTGACGCCGTCCTTGGTCAGGCGCGGCGCGAGTCCCGAGGCGTGTTCGATTGCCACGTAGCGGCCGCGGGGGCCGAGGGTGACGGCGACCGTACGGGCGAGCAGGCGCATGCCCGCCAGCATCTTGCCGGCGGCGGAATCGCCGATGCGGATTCGTTTGGGGGTACTCATGGGCAGGCCGTACTCATTCTGTCGACGTGCCCCAATCCCCGTGCCGCATTACGCCGCGGGCCACGTCCCGGCGTAATTCCTTGAGCTTCGCCAGCCGTGCCCAGACCCAGAGCAGTTTGCGCTCCTGGTAACTGAGGGACTGGCGGATTTCCAATTCCTCGTCGCGCTCGTAGCGCTGGTCGCGAAGATCACGCAGCACCGTGACGTAGCTCTCGCCGATCTTGGCGCTCAGCTCCTCGTCGTGAGTCTCCAGGGCGCGGATTTGTTCGTCGAGCGCCCGGGCGGTCTCAGCCAGCAACCCCAGAAGTGACTGCTCCATCGGACTCCCCGCTTGTTGCCGGGATCATCATGATCCGCTGGCGACGAATTCCTCACGATAGATCTGGGCATCGGGAATAGCGAGGCGCTGGCAGGCGGCGACCGCGGCATCGACCATCGGGCCGGGACCGCAGAGATAGACATCCGGCTTGTCGGCGCGGGTGGCGAAATACTCGGCGAAGGCGGCGACCGAATTACCGGTGAAGCCGTCCCAGCCCTCGGGCGGATTCATCAGGGCGAGATGGACGGTGAGGTTCGGCATGGTCGCGGCGAGCGCCTTCAGTTCGGCCTCGAAGAACATGCTCTCCGGGTCC
>CAIUCF010000889.1 GCA_903897565.1 uncultured Rhodospirillales bacterium
AAATGCAAAGGAAGGAGACGAGGATCTTTGTGCTGATCTTCAAGTTCTTCATCAAATATATCCGCTATATTTTCAATATCCGTTCAATAGAAATCTGTCTATTATTTCTATTGTTTCCGAATTTTGAGAAATCATCATGTACTAAAATGAAATATAATTTATTTTTATGAATGCCCGATTAACCGGGAGGGATAATCGGGCGTGATTCTGACGATAATACCGCCAGATGTGGTATTCCTGGGTTGCGTCTGAAGATTGGCTGATGTCGTGTTCGACCCCGGAGGGGAACGCAGGCCCGTCATGACGCCGTCGCGACCGGTGCAGAAAACGCCGCCGCTAATCGTCGCGCGCCGGACCGCGCAATTTCTTGATCGTCGACCTGACGCCCTTGGCTTCGAGCCGCCGCAGCTTCGAGCCGAGGGTCGGTTTGGTCGGGCGTCGCGGAATCGGCGCGACGGCGGCCTGGCGGATGAGCGCGATCAATCGGTCGAGCGCGTCCTGGCGATTGCGCTCCTGCGAGCGGTGGGATTGCGCCGTCAGGATCAGGACCCCGTCGAGGGTGAGGCGGCTGCCGGCCAGTTTCTCCAGTCGTGCCCGCACCGCTTCGGGCAGCGAGGGCGAGTGTCGGACATCAAATCGTAACTGGACCGCACTGGAAACCTTGTTGACGTTCTGGCCGCCGGGACCCGAGGCGCGAATGAAACTCTCCTCGAGTTCGCTCTCTTCGATCGAGATGCGCGGCGTGACCCGGATCATCGGCCGGGAAGGGTCGGTATTCCGAAGCGCTCGGCAACCCAATGACCCAGCGCCACTGCGGCGAGGCAGGCGATCACGGAGACGACGATGTTCGCGATCGCGGGCAGCCATTGCTCGCTGCGGATCAGGGCGAAGTTCTGCAGGCTGAACGAGGAGAAGGTCGTGAAGCCGCCGCAGATGCCGACCATGACGAACAGCCGCGCCTCCTGGGAGATCGCAAGACGGCTATCATGGCTCGACAAAGTCGCGAACCAGCCGATGACGAAAGAGCCCAGGATATTGATGATGATCGTGCCCCAGGGCACGGTCATGCTGATCGCCACCGTCGCGCTGCCGAGCGCATAGCGCGCCATGCTGCCGAGCGCCCCGCCCAGTGCAACCCAGAAATAGTTCCCCATCAATCTCCGCCCTGCCCGGATGTGTCGACCGATCAGGCGACGGATTTGAGGGTCGCGGCGACGCGGGCCCTTTCGGTGATGCCCTTCCAGTCGCCTGCGGCGATTGCGGCGCGGCTGGCGATCCAGCTACCCGCGACGGCGGGCACGTTGGGCAGCGCAAGATAGCTTGCTGCCGTCTCCAAGGCGAGGCCGCCGGCCGGGCAGAACTCGATCCCGGCGAAGACGTCGGCGAAGGCGCGGAGCATGGCTACGCCGCCGGCTTCCTGCGCCGGGTAGAAGCGCAGCGACGGGAAGCCGAGTTCGCGCGCGGCCATGACCTCCGAGGCGGTGGCGGCTCCGGGGACGAAGGCCAGACCGCTCGCCACGCCCGCAGCAGCGAGGCTGGGGGTCAAGCCGGGGCTCACCAGGAATGTCGCGCCGGCGCGCCGGGCTGCAGTGACGTCGGCGGGTCGAAGCACCAGGCTCGCACCGATTTCGAGCCCTGGATAGGCGGTGGCGATGGCCTCGATGGCGGCGAGCGCGACGGGCGTGCGCAGGGTGACCTCGACGGCGCGCAAGCCCCCTTCGAGCAGCGCCGCGACGGTCGGCACCGCGCGGTCGACGGAATCGAAGGTCAGGATCGGAATCACCGGACCGTTGTCGAAGGGCTGTTGCATGTCGGAACCTCGCGCGCGGGCTCTCTGAGCCGAACCATGGATGAAGGAACGCCCTCGGGCGGTCAATACCGATTGCCCGAATTCTCTAAAATCTACGGCCGCCAAGGGGTTCGCTATCCTGTCCTGCTGCCGCTCACGACCTCAGAGTGCGCCGCCGGCAACCGACTCGACTAAGTCAAACATCTGGGAGCCCGGCGAGCCAGGTCGCCAGCGTCGGTGAGACGACCGCGGCGTCGCCCGCGATCTCGATGACCTTGGTGCGTGCCGTAGTCCCCACCACGATCGCGAGGCGGGACTTCGGAATTCGCCAGGCCTTGGCGAGCAGCCCCACGACGGCGTCGTTCGCCTTGCCGCCTTCCGGCGGTGCTGAAATCGCCAGCGCAACGGCCTCCTGATCATCGGCGAGGACCGTCCGACCGAGGATGGCGAGCCGCGACGCGCCGGGCTTCACCCGCAAGCGCAGTCGGGTTGCACCCCTGACGATGCTCAAGGCCGGTTCCACGGGTCCTCGCGACGGCTCGGGCCGATTGACGTCGCCGCCGCCTGCCGCCATGAGTGGGGCGTCGGAATCACCGGCGTGTCGATTTGGATTTGTTTCATGCGCCTCGGCTTTCTCGCCTCCCACTCCGGCTCCAGCATGCGCGCCATCGTCGCCGCCGCGACCGATCGCGGCCTGCCGGCGACCCCCGTCATCGTCATCAGCAATAATGGCGATGCCGAGGCGCTCGCCTTCGCCCGGGACCATGGCATAGCGGCTTGCCACCTCAGCGCCAAGGTCTGTGGTGACGAGGCTCGTGCCGATCAGGCCATCGCCGTAGCGCTGGAGGGGGCCGGCGCCGAACTGGTGATCCTGTCGGGCTATATGCGCAAGCTCGGGCCGATCACCCTGGCGCGGTTTCGCGACCGGATTCTCAACATCCACCCGGCGTTGCTGCCCAAGCATGGCGGACAAGGGATGTACGGGGCCCGCGTCCATGCCGCCGTCGTCGCTGCGGGCGAGCGCGAGAGCGGGGCGACGATCCATCTCGTCGACGCCGAGTATGATCATGGCGCCACATTGGCGCAGGCCAGGGTGGCGGTTCTTCCGGATGACACAGCGGCGGACGTCGAAGCCAAGGTCAGGGCCGTCGAGCCGGGCCTCTACGTCGAAACGCTGGCATCGATCCTCGACGGTCGAATTTCCCTGCCGGGCTGACGGCGTCGGTTAGGGGCCTTCGCCGAATTGGTAGCCGATACTGAGCGCGGCCGCCGACGAGTAGCGCGCGGCGGCAAGGGGGCTATGTGCGGCGTCGCCCAAGAGCCGGTCCAGGGTCAAGGTCGCGTCGGCGAACCAGGTTCGGCGATCGGAGAAGAAATAGATGGCACTCGTGCCGAAGCTCACCGCTTCGGGTCCGGCATCCGGATCATAGGTGCGGTAGCCTGAACTCGCCGATTGGTTGGCATTCACGCCGAAGAACCGGGTCATGTACTGGGCGCTCGCGAAGGTCGCCGAGCCGCCCACGAACAAGATGAAGCGCTTCGAGCCGTATACCGGTGCGTAGACCGAGGCATCGCCGACGATGCCCTTGTTGCCGCCGATGCCCTTGCGGATGTCGAGGCGAAAAGTCACCGGGAAAAGCACCATCGCCGCGAACAGCCGCGGCACCACGGCGCCGCTGATATTGCCCATGCCGCGCAGACGGCGATCATCGTCGGCGCTGCGGCCGAGGTCGTAGCCGAGCGCCGCGCCAAGGCGGAAATGATCGGTGAAGAGCAGGTTGACGCCGAGGCCTTCGCCGGTCGACAGGAAGGCCAGGTCCTTGTAACGGATGTCGAAATCCGGGCCGCCGGTGATGCGGTAATGGTCGGACCCGACATAGCTCGGCTGGGTCTCGATGCTCGCGCCCACGGTGCCGCGCCAGTTGCTTTCCGGCTGGTCGCGCTCGAAGCGCTTTTGCAGTTCGATTCCCGAGGAATACTGCCATTCCGCGATCGGCGACGGCGTTTGCGCTCGCGCCTGACCGGCGACGAGAAGGAGCATGCAGGCGGTAAGCGTCAGGAACAGGAGCCCAACGACGCGGGACAAGGGTAGGACTCGACCGTTCACGGGCACTGTGACCTTGGCAGGGGTGACGGGGAAGGACACCATTCGAAATCGGCTCGAACGGGAGCATCATACGCCAAACCCTTGATCACGCGTAAGGTTCCTCGCTTTTTGCCGCTGGATTCTGCGTAATTGCCATTATGCGCGCCCTTGCGGCTATGCTATCCCCGTTCGCTCGTCGGAATCCTCGAATCCGGGAAAATATTCTTGCAGACGCCGATACCACAGGGATCACATCGCGGAATGCGAGGCATGCCGGCGTTGGAGACGGCGCGGCGATGAGGGAGGCCAACGCCCCGCGAGGGCGCCGCTTGAGAACCATCTTGCTTGCCGTCACGGCTTGTCTGCTCGGGGGATGCGCCAAGCCGACGACCGACGATCATGGCCGGCTCGTGATCTACAGCCCGACGGGCGAACCGCTTTCCGGCGGGCCGCTCGGCCATCCAGCCTGCGATGATTCGATCGGCAAATGGTTCGACCGGGTCGACGCCAACCATGACGGGACGATCGACAGAGGGGAGTATCTCAGTGACGCCAGCCGTCAATTTGCGGCAATGGATCTCGATCGGACCGGCCTCCTCACCCCAAGCGAACTGGCGCAATACCGCGCGCCCTACAGTGTCGAGGTCAAATCGAAGAAGCACGATGACGACAAGGAGCCGATCCTGACCGCCGATGATCGGCCGGACCCGGTCATGGCGGCAGATGACAAGATGCGGTTCGAGGTCAGCCGCGATCAGTTCCTGCGTTATCAGAACCGCTTCTTCAGTTCGCTGCCCGGTGCCGATAAGGGCAAGGTCGCGCGGGAGCCGTTCCTGGATCTTTGCAAGCGAAGCTATACGCCGCCATCGGACTTCCGCCCCCACCCGAGCGACGACGGCTAGACCCTAGTTGCCGCGCGTGAGCTCTCCACCGATCACCACCGGTCCGGTCGGCCGTCCGGTCCGCGAGCCGCCCTTCGGCTCGATACTGACCAGCAGGAGAAGATCGGCGTCCGGCAGCCCGGCATCCCCGGTTTCATAGGTCCCGGATTGCGGCAGAACTCCGAGCGAAACCGGTTTCGTCCCACCGCGGGCGACGGCCCAGAGCTGAAGATCCTTGTCCTCCGGTTTCGGGGCCTGGCCCATCGAGGTCACGAAGATCTTGCCGTTGGCCCCGGCTTGGATCACCCAGCTGGGACCATTGTTCTGGTTCGTCGCCAGGACGGTCATGTAGGGGACGTTTTGACCGGCATGGGATGCAACGAAGCTCGGATCCACGAACAGCAGCGCCGCCAGCCCGGCTGCCAGGGCCAGCGAGGCGGCGGTTGCGAGACGCCAGAACGCGAGCGATCTGGTCAGTCCGGCGCGCCGCGCGGCTGTCGGGGAGAACGTCGCGCGTGGCGTCTCGCGGTGCTCAAGGCTGGTGGTAATCTGTTCCCAGATCGTCGCGGGGGCAACCATCGGCGTCACCTCGTCAGCGAGATACGCCAGCCGTTTTTCCCAAGCAGCGACGGCATCGGCAAGGATCGGGTCGTCCGGCAGCCGTCCCCGGATCAGGGCGACATCCTCCGTGCCCAGGACCCCCAGGACGTACTCCGCAGCCAGCATTTCTGGATCGTCGTTGAAGTCGATCATGCGTCGAGACATCGTCGAATGGTTATAAGACTGCGGCGGATCCAGGATTTTACTGTACCCAGCGGCATGTTGAATAGATCCGACAGTTCCGCGTGCGAATAGCCGTCGACGAAGGCGAGGACGACCATCTGACGCTTCTTGACGTCGAGGAGGTCGAGGCAACGCTGCAGGACACGGGTTTCGGCCTGACGCAGCGGATCCGGGCCCGGGTCGATCTCGTCGGGAAGTTCCAGACCACTGACCTCACGGCCGCGGCGACGGATGATATCGAGCGCCCGATAGCGGGTCAGGCTGATCATCCAGGCCTCAGGATTGCCGCGGCGGAAGTCGAAGTCGCCGGCATTCTGAAAGATCTGAATGAACGCGTCATGGACGGCATCTTCGGCGAGGCCGCCCTGGCGCGTGATCCTGAGGGCGATCGCATAGAGCCGGGGCGATTGGTCATCATAGAGGAGCCTGAATGCGTCGCGATCGCCCGCCGCGCACCGGCCGAGCAAAAAAGCCAAATCCGACGAACCCTGACGTTCGGCCACAGATTCTCTCTCGCATCGAGACGTTCTTCTGCCTACAGGAACCGCCAATCCGCTGTCAACGCTCGGCACCCACCGACGCATCCAGCGAAACCAGCCGGGCGTACCTCCCAGTTCCATCCCATCCAGACACGGAACAAGCCGGTTGGCCACGTCACCACTCCCGAGCCCACACCGACAATGTGTCGATGTTCCATCTAATATCGCTTCTAGCGAGGATTTTGGATGCGCCCCAATGGACTGGAATTTGAAAAATTCGTCACTTACCTGGTCGCCAGTCGTTGCAAACGCCCTACTATCCCCGGGCGGTGCGGCACCTCGCGCCGACCGACGCTGTCGAGACGTCCTGGGGGCAGAACATCGATGATACGACTGGCATACCCGGTCCTCGGGCTCATCTTGATGCTCGGGCCGGTTTTCGGTGCGGCCCCGGCGCGGGCCGATCAGGGCAAGCTGCTGCTCACGGGCGGTGTCAGCCAGGTAGAAGGCGCCGGCGGCGGCGGGTTGGTGCCCTGGGCGCTGATCACCGGCTACGAGACCCGTGACGGCATCGGCGTGACCGCCCATATGACCGCGGTGCCGGTCGCCGATTTCACCCTCTATTCGCCCGGCTTCGCGATCGGCATCCATGATCGTGTCGAGCTGTCCTATGCGTCGAACTACTTCGATACCGGCAACAGCCTTGCGCCTTTCTATGGCGCGTTGTCGTCATTCAATGTTCGCGACGGCTTCACCTTTCGCCAGGACGTCTTCGGCGTGAAGGTCAAGCTGCTCGGCGATGCGGTCTACGATCAGGACCGGCTGTTGCCGCAGATCGCGGTTGGCGCGATGTACAAGGTCGACGAGGATCATCGTCTGCTTCGCGCCCTCGGCGCGCGCGCGACCAGCGGCATCGACTACTATGTCGCCGCAACCAAGCTGATCCTGAGCCAGAGCCTGCTGCTCGACGCGACGATCCGCATGACCAAGGCCAACGAGTTCGGCATCCTCGGCTTCGGCGGCCCGACCAATAATGATTACCAGGCGGAGTTCGAGGGCTCGGCGGCGTTCCTGGTCTCCAAGCGCTTCGCAATCGGCGCCGAGTATCGCCAGAAGCCGAACAATGGCCTGATCGGGGGCGCCGAGGGCGAGCAGCGCGCCTACGACATCTTTGCCGCCTATGCCCTCAACAAGACGCTGTCATTGACCGCCGGATACGTCGATCTCGGCAAGATCGCGACCTATGATGACCAGACCGGCGCCTATCTGTCGCTGCAGTTCAATTACTGAGGGTGATCAGCCGGCGTTCTTGAAGGCGCGCCAGCCACCATATTCGGTGATGTCCCGGGCGCCGGCGAGGCCGTAAGGCTCGCAGATGAAGCCCGAGACCTCGGTGCCGTCGTCCAGCAGCAGTTTGGCGATACCGAGCGGGGCGGGGATCGCCGCGACGAAACTGCCGAAACCGGCCATGTCCAGGCTCCAGACCTCGCCCTCGATACCTTGCTGCTGCGGCTCGGTCGTTCGGATGAGCCCCGGCTTGGCTGGGACCGTCTTGGCCAGGGCGTAGAGCTGGTAGTGGGGCGCAGTGCGGCAGCGGCGGATCAGGACGGCATCCCGGGTGGTGAGTTCGTGGTTGAGCGGCATGCCGCTCAGATGAGCGCCGACGACGAACAAGGAGACTCGATCGGACGGCTCCGGCAGATCCTCGATCTGGCTGGCTTCGGGCAACAATGCATCGCGGTTCCTGCCGATGCCGGAGGGGTGATGGCGGTGAAAGCGGTCGGCAATGCGCGCCAGAGCGCCGTCGTGAAATGCCGGCGCGATCAAGCTCACGCCGAATGGCAGCCCGCCCGAGCCGAACCCGGCCGGAATCGCGATGGCGGCGTAATCGAGCAGGTTGACGAAATTGGTGTATTCCCCGAGCCGGCTGTTGAGGTGCAGCGGATCGGCCTGCATCTCGGCGACGGTGTAGGTGGTCGGCGCCGTCGGCAACAGCATGACGTCGATCGTAGCCCATTGCAAATCGGTAACTTTGCGCAGCTCCTGCAGGCGATACTGGGCGCGGAAGGCCTCGACCGCGGTGCGCGTCCGGGCGCCGTCGATGATCTGATGGACGGTCGGGTCCATGGTGTCCGCGTTCTCGGCCATGAAGAATTCGATCCCGGCGAGACGCTCCGCCACCCAGGGGCCTTGATAGAGCAATTCCGCGGTCTGCCGGAACGGCGTGTAATCAATCTCGACGACGCTGCAACCGAGTTCGCGCGCGGCGGCGATGGCTCCCTCGTACAGCGCTGCGGCCTCGTGATCACCGAAGAACTCGCGGTCGCGCTCGGACAGCACGCCGATCCGCCAGTCTTTACGCGGCAATAGCCGGGGCGTGTCAGCGCGGGAGAAGGAGTCTTCCGGATCGAAGCCCAGTGCGCAGCGACGGACGAGATCGCCGTCGCCCACCGTCAGGCTGAAGATGCTGACGCAGTCGAGACTGCGGCAGGCCGGGACGACGCCATGGGTCGACAGCAGGCCCTTGGTGGGCTTGATGCCGACGAGATTGTTGAAGGCGGCCGGCACACGCCCCGATCCGGCGGTATCCGTGCCGAGCGCGAAGGACACGAGCCCCGCCGCCACAGCCACTGCCGAACCGGAGCTCGAGCCGCCGGAGATATACTCAGCATCAAACACCGAACGTGGCGCACCGTAGGGTGAGCGCGTACCGTTGAGGCCGGTCGCAAATTGGTCGAGATTGGTCTTGCCGACCAGGATGGCGCCGGCGGCTTTCAGCTTCGCGACCACGGTCGCATCGCGTGTCGCCGGATAGGCGAAGGCCGGGCAGGCGGCGGTCGTCTCGAAGCCGGCGCAGTCGATATTGTCTTTGACGGCGAACGGGATGCCCCAGAGCGGCAGGTCCGGTCCAGGGCCGCGCGCCATCAAATGCTTGGCCTGTTCGCGCAATTGCGCTGGACTGGCACGACTAATCCAGACCGCGGGATCGGGATAGGCCTCGCAGCGCGCGATCACGGCATCGACGACCTCGAGCGGCGTCGCGGCGCGCTCGCGGTAGCGCTGGTGCAAGGTCGCGATATCGAGGATTTCAGGGAGCATTACGAAACCTGTTCGAGAACGATGACGATTTGTCCCGCCTGGATGGTCCGCCCGGGCTGCACCCGGATGTCACGGACCCGTCCCGGGTAGGGCGACGTGATCGTCATTTCCATCTTCATGGCCTCGACAATCACCACGGTGTCCTCAGGTGCAATAACGTCGCCAACTTCGACCAGGATTTTCCAGACATTGCCGGTGACGCTGGCGAGGACGCCTTCGCAGCCGTCGGGCAGGGCGTCGTCGGCGATCGTCGTCGCCTCCTCGGAGACGAAGCTGTCGAGGCCGCGCGCCTTCCAGTCCTGGCGCTCCGCGTCGAAAGCCGCGTTCCGACCGGCTTCAAAGGCGGCAATACTGTCGGTGTTGGTGGCGAGAAATTGGGCATACTCGGCGTAGGAGAATTGCGTCTCTTCGATGCGGATCGGATAGCGGCCCTGGGGAAAGGCGGCCCGCGCCTCGGCGAGTTCGACGTCGGAGACCGGGTAGAAACGGATCTGGTCGAAAAAGCGGAGCAGCCACGGCGTGCCGGGTTCGAAGGCCGCGCTGCGGTGCCAGGAATTCCACATCTGGATGGTGCGTCCGAACAGCTGATAGCCGCCCGGCCCCTCCATGCCGTAGACGCAGAGGTAGGCGCCGCCGATGCCGACCGCGTTCTCCGGCGTCCAGGTGCGGGCCGGATTGTACTTGGTCGTCACCAGGCGGTGGCGGGGGTCGACCGGGGTCGCGACCGGGGCGCCGAGATAGACATCGCCCAGGCCCAGCACCAGATAACTGGCGTCGAAGACCGTGCGATAGACATCGTCGATCGAGTCCAGGCCATTGATCCGACGGATGAATTCGATGTTGGATGGGCACCAGGGTGCGTCGGGGCGCACGAGTTCCTGATATTTCCGCATCGCCAGCTGCACCGAGGGGTCATTCCAGGACAGCGGCAGATGCACAATCCGGCTCGGTAGGACGACGTCCTCCGCCGCGGGCAAGGTCGTCTCGATCTCCTGCAGGATCGCGAGCAACCGGCGGCGGTCGAGCGTGCTGCCGTCGTAATGGATCTGCAGGGAACGAATGCCGGGGGTGAGGTCGATCAGCCCGGCGAGACCCCAAGCCTTGACCGCTTCGTACAGGAGCTGTACGCGCAGGCGGAGCGCGATGTCGAGCATCATCGGGCCGTATTCGACCAAGAGATAATCATCGCCGGCGCGGCGGTAGACGACAGGGACAGGGCCGTCGTCATGACGGCCGATGATCGCCGATCCGGCGTCGGGCCGCTCGACGATGGTCGGGCCGGCGACCGGGTCGGCAGGGCGCGGCGCCACGGTGAAGCGGACCTTGTCGCCGGGGCGCAGCTGGCCGATCTTCCACAGATGCTCCTGGGCGATCACCCCGGGGCAGACGAAGCCGCCGAGGCTGGGGCCGTCCGGGCCGAGGATGATCGGCATGTCGCCGGTGAAGTCGATCGCGCCGATCGCATAGGCGTTGTCATGGATATTCGAGGGGTGCAGCCCGGCCTCGCCACCATCGGGGCGGGCCCAGGCCGGTTGCGGCCCGACCAGGCGAACCCCGGTGCGGGCCGAGTTGAAATGGACCTCGTATTCGGCGCTGAATAGCGTGGCGATGTCGGCGTCGGTGAAGAAATCCGGGGCGCCATGGGGCCCATAGATCAGTGGCAATTCCCACTGATGGGTCAGGCTCGGCAGATCCGGGGCGGCGTTCGCGGGCAGGGGATCGGCAGGTGCTGTCGTGGCAATCCGGAGCGTGTCTCCGGGGAGCAGGGTGCTGGTCGCGTGACCGCCGAAGCGGCCGAGCGAGAAGGTGGCGCGCGCGCCGAGGAATTTCGGCGCGTCGAAGCCGTTGCGGACGCCGAGGTAGCAGCGCATGCCCGGCCCGACGATCCTGCCGAGCGCAAGGGTCTGGCGCGGCTTCACGGTGACGGGTCGCCACAGCGGCACGGGCTCACCATCGAGGGTCGCGGCCATGTCGGCACCGCCGAGCGCGATGACCGCCGTCGTGTTGAAGCGCAGGCTCGGGCCGGTCATCGTGCATTCGAGTGTGGCCGCGTCGCTCGGATTGCCGAGGATCGCGTTCACAAGACGGTGGGAGCGTGAATCCATCGGCCCGCTCGGCGGCACGCCGACGCCCCAATAGCCGATCCGGCCCGGCCAGTCTTGCAGGCTCGATTGCGCGCCGGGAATCAGGACCTCGACCGTGGCGGGCTCGAAGGCGAAGCTGCCCAGGGTCGCCGTCGTCATCTCGGCGTTGCGGAAGCCGGCGCCATCGGTGATCGCCGCGAGATAGGCGAGATTGGTCTCGATCCCCCAGACGGCGCTTTGGTTCAATGCGTGTTGCAGGGAGTCTATGGCCTGCTCGCGGGTAGCCGCGTGGACGATCAGCTTGGCGAGCAGGGGATCGTAATACGGCGTCACCTCGGTTCCGGTCTCGATCCAGCGATCGACGCGGATGGTTTCCGGGAACGTGATCTCGGTCAACAAGCCCGATGACGGGCGGAACTGCCGCGACGGATCTTCGGCGTAGAGCCGGACCTCGATGGCATGGCCCTGGGCGACGAGCGCGGCCTGATCGGGGAGGACCAGCTCGCCCGCGGCCTGGCGGATCATCCACTCCACGAGATCGACACCGAAGATGCATTCGGTGACCGGATGCTCGACCTGGAGACGGGTATTGACCTCGAGGAAATAGGCCTCGCGGCGGGCGACGTCGTAGACGAACTCGACCGTTCCGGCCGAGGCGTAGTTCACCGAGCGGCCGAGCGCCAGCGCGGCATCGCGCAGCTGCGCTCGGGTCGCAGCGTCGAGATCGGGCGCGGGGGTCTCCTCGACGACCTTCTGGTTGCGCCGCTGCAGCGAGCAGTCGCGCTCGCCCAGCGCCACGACATTGCCGTTGCCGTCGCCGAAGATCTGGACCTCGACATGGCGGGCGCGGGCGACGAAGCGCTCGAGATAGAGCCGGGCGTCGCCGAAATTACTGGTCGCCATGCGGCGGACAGTCTCGAATTTGGCCACGAGTTCCGTGGCATCGCCACAGAGCTGCATGCCGATGCCGCCGCCGCCGGCCGTGCTCTTCAGCATCACGGGATAGGCGATCCGCTCGGCTTCCCGCAGGGCATGATCGGCATCATCGAGCAGATCGCTGCCGGGCAGCAGCGGCACGCCGCTGCGCGCCGCGAGCTCGCGCGCCGTGTGCTTGAGACCGAACACCCGCAACTGCTCTGGGGTCGGACCGATGAAGGCGATACCCTCGGCCTGCAGCCGCTCGGCGAAGCCGGCGTTCTCGGACAGGAAGCCGTAGCCGGGATGCACCGCCTGGGCGCCGGTCGTGCGACAGGCCGCGATGATGGCGTCGATATTGAGATAGCTCTCCGCTGCCGGCGCCGGGCCGAGGCGAACCGCCTCATCGGCAAGGGTGACGGGCAGGCTGAAGCGGTCGGCGTCGGAATAGACGGCGACCGTGGCGATGCCGAGCCGCTTGGCGGTGCGGATGACCCGCGCCGCGATCTCGCCGCGGTTGGCGATCAGAATTTTGCTGAACATCGATCAGGTCCGATCCGCCGCCCAGATGAGGACGCGAACCGGCGTCGGGTTGAAGCCGTTGCAGGGGTTATTGACCTGCGGGCAGTTGGAGATCACCGCGAGCACATCCATCTCTGCCACCATCTCGACGTAATCGCCCGGGCTCGACACGCCGTCGACGATGGCGATGGAGCCGTCGGGCAGGATCGGCACGTTCATGAAGAAGTTGATGTTGCCGACGATGTCGCGCTTGGTCATGCCGTGCTTGCTGACCTCGATCAGGAAGTTCTCGCGGCAGGCGTGCATATACTTGGTGTGGTGGCCGAAGCGCACGGTATTGGCCTCGCAGCTGCAGGCGCCGGCCGAGGTATCGTGGAAGCCGCTGGTATCGGCGGTGATCGTCGCGATCACCCGGCCCTCGTTGGACATGATGCGGCTGCCGGTCGAGAGATAGGCGGATTGCTGCGCCACGAGGGTGTCCTGGCCGCTGTAGCGCTCGGCGAAGTCGTCGGCCTTGTAGAACAGGGTATCGACCGCCTGGCAGCCTTCGAGATCGACGATCCGGAAGGCTTCGCCCTTGGCGACGAGGCCCGACCAAGGCTGGTTGGCGGGGATGACGAAGTCGTAGCGCGCGGTCGCCGGGTCGCGGGTCGAGCGGACGGCGGTGAAGTTGCTGGTCATGCTGTGATCCTCCTGCCCGCGCCTAGAACAACACATCGGTGTTTTCGAAGCCGCGCACGGCTTCGTCGGAGGCGGCCCGGCAGAAATCTCCCGGGCCGGGCGGCGATGACTCCCAGATGATCGCGCGAACAGGCTTGGGCGCCCAGACTGGCTCGGGGCAGAGCGGATGCGGGCAGTTGGAGATCGCCACCAGCAGGTTCATCTCGGCGCGCAGATCGACGAAATCGCCCGGTTTCAAGGCGCCGTCCTGCCAGACCAGCCCGCCCGTCGCGTCGGTGCGCACCGGTGCGAAGAAGGTGACGCAAGGCGCAATGTCGCGGCGGCCGAGCCCGTGCTTGCCGGCCGCGAGGATGAAGTTGTCGCGGGTGTTGCGGGTGTTGGCATTGCCATAGCGGGCGGCGTTGGTCGCCGCCGTGCTGCCGCCGGACAGCGCGTCATGGACTGGGTTGCTGTCGTCGGTGATCGACGCGAGCACGCGACCCATATCAGAGAACAGGACCTTGCCCTTGGTCAGCAGCGCGTGCCACTGGATCTTGACGGTGTCGCCGGTGTTGTAGCGCTCCGACGGGTCGTCGGCGTTCCAGGCGAGGAAGGAGACGCCCGGGGTGGCGAAGTCGTTGACCAGTCGCAGCGACTGTCCGCGCTTGAGGGTTGCCGTCCAATACCAACCGCCCGGGATCGTTTCCTCATGGCGCACCAAGCCGGCGGGCAGCGGGTTCGGGTTGCTCTCGAGGGCGGTCGCCGGGCGCTGGTTCTGCTTGGCTTCGGCGGTCTTCTTCAGTTCGAGATAACGCGCCCGGAAGCCTTCCGGCGTTGTCGGGGTGGTGGATTGCGCAGTCATCTGTGTCTCCGTGCTTCAACAATCGACCTGGTCGTCCAGGTCATGCCCCCTCGCGAGCCGGGTCGTCCCAGGCGGGGCCATGATCTTCGTCTCGTCCTCAGCCTCGCGGCGGGACGAAGGGGTGGAGCGGCGGGATCAACGCCGCCATCAGCTGGATCTTGCCGGAGACGACGCCCCGGCGGGTGATCATCTGATCGGCGATCCTTTGCAACGTCGTTGCCGGTCCCTGCACCAGGATCACTTCCATGGTCTGGTTGTGCATCAAGTGGACATGCAGCGAGCTGATGACCTCGTCGATATGGCGAAACTGCAGGTCGCTCAGCTGCTTCTGCAGCCCGGGAACGGTGTTGTCGTAGAGCAGGGTGATCGTGCCGACCATCACCTCGTTGCCCTGCTGCCGTTTATGTTCGACCAGGGATTGGTGCAGGATCTCGCTGATCGCCTGCGAGCGGCTGGCGAAGCCGCGCTCGGTCACCATCTGGTCGAGCGCGACCAGCAGGTCCTCGGAGAGCGACATGCTGATCCGGCTGACCAGACGATTGGGAACCTGCGCGGCATCTTCCATCGACGGCGTCCTAGAACAGGTGGCTGTAGCGTTCGATCTCCCACTGGCTGACCGTCAGGTGGTACTCGTCCCACTCGGCGGTCTTGTAGGTGATGAACTCGTCGCGCAGCTCGCGGCCGAGAGTGGCTTCGACCAGCGGGTCGGCGGCAAAAGCGGCGACCGCATCCTGCAGGGTATTGGGCAGGAAGTCGATGTTGCGGGCGCGGCGCTCCTCCTCGGAAATCGTGTAGAGATTGTCCTCGTTGGGCTGGCCGGGATCGATCTTCTCGCGCACGCCTTCGAGGCCCGCCGCGAGTGCCAGGGTCGCGGCCAGATAGGGATTGACGGCGCCATCGGCGTTGCGGGATTCACAGCGTCCGCCGCCGGCCGGCACGCGCACCGAATTGGTGCGGTTGTTGGAACCGTATGAATTGAACACCGGCGCCCACGAGAACGTCGTCATCGCGCCCTGCCGCACCAGACGCTTGTAGCTGTTGACGGTCGGCGCGAAGGCGGCGCACAGCGCGCGGCCATGCTTGAGGATCCCGCCGATGAAATGGTAGCCGGTCTCGGTGAGGCCGAGGCCGCGCGGGTCGGATTTCGGGTCGCAGGCGAAGAGGTTGGCGCCGCTGGCGAGGTCGTAGAGCGACATATTGAAATGCGCGCCGGTGCCGGTGCGGTTGACGAAGGGCTTGGGCATCATCGTCGCGATCAGCCCTTCCTCCTTGGCGTAGTGCTTGGCCATGTAGCGGAAGAAGGTGAAGCGATCGCACATCTTGAGCGCATCGCAATAGCTGAAATCGAACTCGAACTGGCCGTTGCCGTCCTCGTGGTCGAAGGAATAGAGGTCCCAGCCGAGATCGTTGATGCAGGTCGCGACCTTGTCGAGCCAGGTGAAATTGTCGAGGAAGCCGCGAACGTCGTAGCAGGGCTTGATCAGCTTGTCGTCGGGATGCGGGATCGACAGGCTGCCGTCGGCTTCCTGGCGCAGCAGGTAGATCTCGCATTCGATGCCGAGGTTGAAACCCATGCCGAGCTCAGCCGCCTGTGCTAGCACGTTCTTCAGCGCGACCCGGGTATTGAGCCTGTAGGGTTGTCCCTGGAAGGTGTTGTCGGCCGGCATCCACGCGACCTTGCGCTCCCAGGGCAGTTGGATGATGTGATCGAGATCGGGGACCGAGGCGATTTCGTCGTCATTGGGCGCCTGGCCGAGGCCATCGAGCGCGTAGCCCGTGTAGCGCTCAGAACCGTGCGCCATGTGTTCGAGATGGTCGATCGGCACTACCTTGGCCTTGGGCACGCCGTGGATGTCGACATAGGCGCCAATGCAGTATTTCACGCCGCGCTCGCGCAGGGATTGCTGGATGGACTTGATTGCTTCGGCCGTTGCCATGACGGTGCTCCTGGTGACTTCTTTTCGTTATTCGACGTTGTCGGCGACGTCGGTGAGGCGGGCGACCATCGGGTAGAGGCTGGTATCGCCGCCGGCGATCGTCTCTTCCTCCGCGTCATGGTCGGTCTTGACCGAATAGATCAGCTCTTCGAGCCGCGCCTTGGTGGCGAGGAACTCGTCGGTAATGCATTGTGTCAGGTGGCGCGGGCGCGGCACCGGCACCTCGATCAACTCCTGGACTTCGCCGGGATGGGCCTTGAGCACGAGGATGCGGTCGGCGAGGAAGATCGCCTCGTCGAGATCATGGGTGATGAAGACGATGGTGATGTCGATTTTCCGCCAGATTTCCAGCAGATGAGCCTGCATCTTCGCTCGAGTCTGGGCATCGAGCGCGGCGAAGGGCTCGTCCATCAACAGGATGCGCGGTTGATTGGCGAGCGCCCGGGCGATGGCGACGCGCTGCTTCATCCCGCCCGAGAGTTGGTGCGGGTAGAGATCGGCGAATTTCTCGAGGCCGATCAGGTCGAGCCATTGCAGCGCCTCGGTTTCCGCCGAGGCCTTGTTCATGTTGTTGACCTCGAGACCGAACATCACGTTCTTCTTGACGGTCAGCCACGGGAACAGGGTGTAGCCCTGGAACACCATGCCGCGGTCGCGCCCCGGACCGGCGACGGGCTTGCCCTCGAGCAGAACCTCGCCGCTGGTCTGCTCCTCGAGGCCGGCAAGAATGCGGATCAGGGTCGACTTGCCGCAGCCCGACGGGCCGACGATGCAGAGAAACTCCCGGCGATGGGTTTCCAGATTGATGTTGCGCAGCGCCACGGTCTCGGCTTGGCGGGACGAGAAGGTCTTGCCGAGATCCTTGACCTGGAGAATGACCTTGCGGGCCTTCAGCCGGGAAAAGCGCTCGCGGACTTGGGGTTCTTGCTCGAGATAGGACGGCAGGACATGCGGACTGGCCAAGATCGGATCCTCGAAGACGGGGGAGGCGATGGTTTAGTTTTTTGCGCTGGGGCGATCCCAGGGGAATAGCCGTCGCGCCAGCAAGGCGAGCAGGATGTCGGTGCCCAGGCCGATGATCCCGATCATCATGATCGCGGCGAAGACATTGGCGAAATGCTGGTAGCGCGCCTGCTGGGTGATGAACCAGGTGATGCCGGTGGTGGTGCCGATCAGCTCGGCGACGATCAGGTAGGTCCAGGCCCAGCCGAGCAGGATGCGCTGGTCGCGATAGAGATCGGGCAGGATGCCGGGGATGACGACTTTCGTGAGCAGGCGAAGGTTCTTGGTGCCCAGGGTGAGCGCCGCCTCGACCAGCGCGAAGTCGAGCTTGCGCGTGGTGTTGGCGATGATCAGCAC
>CAIUCF010000890.1 GCA_903897565.1 uncultured Rhodospirillales bacterium
GAGCAGCGCCGGGCCGATGACCTCGGCCAGGGATTCCCGGCCAAGCGGGCTCTCGTTGACGACCGACACCTCTCCAGCCAGCAGGATGATGGCAAAATCCCCGGAATCGGCCTGTTGGACCAGACGCTCGCCAGCCGCGAAATCGACGATCCGGCTCATCCGGATCAGCTCGCCCAGGATCAGATCCGACAGCGCGGCGAATGCGGGTATCTCGCGGATGGTGAGGCGCAAATTCTCCTGGTATAGCGACAAAGCGTCCCTCTCCGGCCGGAATCACACGTCCCGATGATCATGGAAGGTTCGAGCAAGAAGAATTGGGCGGCGTTTAGCCAAGACAGTCAGGCTACCGAAGGCTCCCGTCAAGCGTGTCTCCGAGCAGCGTTTGCCGTCCTCAACCCATGAACAGTTGGAGCAGCTTGCGGGCACCGGCCATCGGCGTCATCCGACCTTCGCGGACCAGGGCTTCGATGCCGGGAATCTGCTCGGCGATCGCCGGGCGACGCCGCAGCGCCTCGATCAGCCCGTCGCCGAGATCGGCCCAGAGCGCCGTCTCGGCCTGACGCGCCCGGCGTGCAACGTGTTCCCCAGACTCCGCCATCGCCTGGCGGTGACGGAGGATGGCTTCCCAGACACCGGCGATGCCGTCACCCTGGACGGACGAGACCGGGATCACCTCGGTGGTCCACCATGGCGTGACCGGGCGCAGCAACCGCAGCGCCGAGCGGTAATCGGCGACGGCGCGCATCGCGGCGTCGCGGAGATCGCCATCGACCTTGTTGACGACGATCAACTCGGCGATTTCGACGATGCCTTTCTTGATGCCCTGCAGCTCGTCGCCGCCCGACGGCAGCAGCAGCAGGCAGAACAGATCGACCATGTCGGCGACCGTGGTCTCCGACTGGCCGACGCCGACGGTCTCGACGATGATGACGTCGTAGCCGGCGGCCTCGCAGAGCAGAATGGCTTCGCGGGTTCGCCGCGCGACGCCGCCCAAGGTGCCGCGGCTGGGCGACGGCCGGATGAAGGCCTCGGGCGCCCGCGACAACTCAGTCATGCGGGTCTTGTCGCCAAGGATCGAACCGCCGGTGCGCCGCGACGACGGATCGACGGCGAGCACGGCGACCTTATGGCCGAGCGCGATCAGGTGCAGGCCGAAGGCCTCGATGAAGGTCGATTTACCGACACCGGGCACGCCGGAGATGCCGATCCGCACAGCCTTGCCGGCCGCCGGCAGAATGCGCTCGACGAGATCCTCGGCGCGCAGACGGTGATCTTCGCGCGTCGACTCCGAAAGGGTGATCGCCCGCGCCAGGGCGCGACGATTGCCGGCGCACAGGTCTGTCGCCAGCGACTCTACGGTCGGCTCGGCCATGAGGCGTCGCGCAGCTAGCGCGGCTTCTCTTCGAGCTCGATCAGGGTCCCGTTGAAATCCTTGGGGTGCAGGAACAGGACGGGCAGCCCGTGCGAGCCGATCTTGGGCTCGCCGCCGCCGAGCACGCGGGCCCCCGAGGCGACGAGCTTGTCGCGCGCCGCGAGGATGTCTTCGACCTCGTAGCAGACGTGATGGATGCCGCCGCTCGGATTCTTGGTGACGAAGCCGAGGATCGTGGAATCAGCGCCGAGCGGCTCCAGCAGCTCGATCTTGGTGTTCGGCAGCAGCACGAACACGACGGTGACGCCGTGTTCCGGCAA
>CAIUCF010000891.1 GCA_903897565.1 uncultured Rhodospirillales bacterium
GCAGCGCGGTATCGCTCACGTCTGCCCGACCCTGCTCCATCACTCGCCATCCTACGGCTATTCAGGGCTCGGTTATCTCGGTCAGGCCCGGGCCTGGCGCGAGGGCGTCGCGTTCGACCTCGCCACCCTCGCCGAGCGCGCCTTCACGTGCACGACCTGCGGTAATTGCGAGGAAGCCTGCCCGATCGGCTTGCGCCCAGCCCGGGTGGTGCTCGCCCTGCGCGGCGCCTTGAACGCGCGCGACGCGACGCCGCCGGCGATCGCACAGATGCGCGAGAATATCCTCCGAGAGGACAACCCGTCGGGCGCGCCGCGAGCGGCCCGCGGCGACTGGGCACGTGGATGGCACGCGGGACAGGGTCTCGGCGACACCCTGCTGTTCCTGCCCGGCTGCGCCGGCTGCCACGACGCCCCGGGAGAGGCGACCGCCGCCGTCGGGATGCTGGAGGCCTGCGGCTGGCGCGTCGAGACCCTCGGGGAGGGCGATGGCTGCTGCGGCGCGCCGCTCCACGAGGCCGGGTTTCCGGCAGACGCCGCCACCAAGCGCGACGCTCTGGATCGGGCGATCCGGGACCATGGTGCCGGCGCTGTCGTGGCGCTGGGGGCCGAATGCCTCGAAGCCCTGAACGATCGCCCGACACCGGCCAGCCTGGCGGCGCCGTCGGCAGCCCGACATCCGGTGATCCTCCTCCACGACGCCATGCGCGCGGACAGAATCACCCTGACGGCGCTCGCCGATCGCCCGCCGCCGGCCATGGTAGCCGTCCTCGACCCGTGCCATGTCACCAAGAAAAACCACGGCGGCGCGCGCGACGGCGATCCTGCGGCGGCGGCGCGCGCGGTCCTGATCGGGGCCGGCTGCGACGTGATCGGCGGCGCTGCCGCGTCGCGCTTCGGCTTGTGCTGCGGTGCGGCCGGTGGCATGCCCGCCATGAACGGCGAGGCCGCGATGCGCATGGCGGCGGGCAGGATCGAAAGTCTGGCCGTTTCCGGGGCGGCCGCCATCGTCACGATCAGCCCGCTCTGTCTCGGTCATCTCCGAACCACGGGACCGACGCAGGATTCGCCGGAAATTTCGGGCTTCTTCGAATTCCTGCGCAACCACTTCTATGTCACCGTGACCGTCGCCGGAGACCAGCCATGAAGAACGCCTGGCAGGACGCCATCACCGACGAGATCGCCACGGGCCGGGTCTTCAGCGACCCGGTCGACCTCGTCGGCTATCGCCGCGACGCCTCGGTCGTCCCCGGCGCGCTGCCCGAACTGGTGATCCGACCCGGCAACGCCGCCGAGGTCGCGGGCGCGCTGACGGCGGCGTCGCAACGGGGAATCGCCGTGACCGTGCGTGGCGCCGGCACGATGTATGCGGGCGGCGCCGCGCCGGCCCGTGGCGGCATCGTCCTCGACACCAGCGGCCTCGATGCGATCGTCGAGATCGACACCGCGCGCGGTCTGGTGATCGTCGAGCCCGGGGTGCGGTTCGGTCGGTTGCTGGCGGAACTCGCGGCCCTCGGCCTGACCATCGGCATCGTGCCCAGCACAGCGCCGACGGCGACGGTCGGCGGCGCCGTCTCCGCCAACGCGCTCGGCGCGGGTTCGCCCAAGTTCCAGAGCATGGGTGACGAAGTCGCGGGGCTTGAGGTCGCGCTCGCCGATGGCACGATCCTGCGGACCGGCAGTGCTGCCGCCCGCCATGCCGGCTTCTTCCAACGCTACTGTATCGGCCCCGACCTCACCGGACTGTTCATCGGCGCCGACGCGACGATGGGCGTGATCACCAAGATCGCCTTGTGGCTGCACCCGCTGCCCCCAGCGCGCGAGACCTGGTGCCTGGGCTTCCCCGACGCCGCGGCGATGACCGCGTTCCTGATTGCCCTGCAGAACCGCGAGAGCTTGCTCGACAATCTCTGGTACGCCGCCGTCTATGATCGCGCGGCCATCACCGGTCGCCTGGCGCGGCTCGCCCCGGAGGTCGATCCGGCGACCCTGCCGCCGATCGCGCTCGGCCTCGACATGCGCGGCGAGACCGACGACATCCAGCGCGACCAGGCGCGGATCCTGACGCTGGCCGCGGCGCATGGCGGCAGCCGTTTCGATCTGTTCAACGCGCGTTATTTTCGCACGCTCTGCCTCGATCAGAATTTCTGGTACTCGTTCGCGGGCTATTTCACGCTGTCGCGCTGCGCGATCCTGATGTCGTCGCTGCCGGTCGAACGGCTTCCCGCCCTGCTCGATCTCGTCCAGTCATGGCGGGAGCGGCATCCGCAACTGGTCTGGGGCGTCGGCTCGATCCTGTGTCGCCGCGGCCTCCATGGTGGCGTCGTCGCCTTCTATGACGAGGCCCGGCAATGGCAAGAGGCCCAGGCTGTCATCGGGCAATGCGCGGCGGAACTCTCGGCAATCGGCTGTGTGCCATACAAGAGTGCCAAGCTCTGGGCACCCCAGGTCAAGGGCTATACCGAGTACCACGCCGTGCTCACGGCGGTGAAAGCGGCGCTCGACCCGCGCGGTGTGCTGGGTCCCGGCAATCTCGGCCTCGAGTGCGGCACGGAAGGGGCGACCGGCGAGTTCTACTGAGTCCCGAACGACGCCGCGATGTGATCACGGATTAGAGTATTCTTAAGCCAATTCTGCGATTCTTGCCGTTCCCAGGCAGCGTCGCCGGGGCAGACCGGAAGCATCTTTCCGCCTGCAGTCCAGAATCGGTTGCGGCACATGACTTCGAAACCGACGCTGCCGCATCCCTCGCGGCGGCTGGTCACGGCACGGAACATACGTCTTGCGCGAGGTGCCGAACGGCAGGCGCGACGCGAGATCGAGACCGGCAAGGCCAAGCTCTGGGCGGCGCTGGCCAGCATGAACGACGCGGTCTTCATCGCCGATTGCAATGGTGATTTCGTCGAGTTCAACGATGCCTTCGTGACCTATCATCGCTTTCCCTCCCGCAAGGAGTGCGCCTCGCGTCTGGCCGATTACGTCGACCTCTTCGATGTGGTCGACATGGATGGTGCCACCGTCCCTGTAGCCGACTGGTCGGTACCGCGTGCGCTCCGCGGCGAGTCGGCAAGCGATCTTGAGGTCGTCCTTACGCGGCGCGATACCGGCGAGTCCTGGATCGGCAGCTACAATCTGGCGCCGATCCGCGACGGCGACGGAACCATCATCGGCGCTGTCGTGACAGCGCGCGACGTCACGGAACGTAGGCGCGCCGAAGCCGCGGCGCGTGCAGCCAGATTGCAGATCGACGAGTCCCACCGGTTGCTGGCCCTGGGCGAGAGCATCGCGAACATGGGCACCTGGCATTTCGACGCCGTGAGCGGCGTGCTCGAGTGCTCGGAAGGGATCCACCGGATTTTCGGCATCCCGGCGACGGCGCAACGCCCGGATCTCGCTGCAGGGATCCGCATCTGGCATCCCGATGACCGGCGGGCCCATCGCGCCTGCTTCGAAACGGCCCTCTCCACAGGAGCGGGCTACGTCTTCCACGGCCGTCTGGTCCTCGACAATGGTACAGTGCGGGACGTCTCCGAGGTCGCGCAGTGCCGGTTGGATGGCGAGGGTCGGGTCGCCTGCGTCTTCGGCGTCGTGAAGGATGTAACGGAATCCCGCGAGGCGGAGCGCCGGCTCGCCGAGAGCAACGAGCGGCTGACCGCCGCGACCGAAGCCGGCAAGGTCGGAATCTGGGAGCTCTCGTGCGTCACCGGAGAGTTCGTCACCGACGAAATCTGCCGCCGACTGAGCCAGGCCCCGGATCCGGCCATCGAGCCTGATCCGCAGTTCTGGTGGGACATCACCCACCCTGAAGATCGGCATATCGTCACCGACGAGATGGCCCGGTGCCTCGATGGCGGGAGTTTCGATATCGAGTATCGCCTCCTGAGGTCGGACGGGACGACGCGCCACGTCCAGAGC
>CAIUCF010000892.1 GCA_903897565.1 uncultured Rhodospirillales bacterium
AGAACCGGCTGGGGCCCGATCTTGTGGTCGACACGGGCGAGATCGAGGGCGGCGGTCATGGCTTTTCGTTGTCTGAAAGCCCGCCCCCTTGAGGGGGGAGGGCGTGGGTGGGGGTGATCCTTGCGCAGGAGCACTCGCTGGCAGACGATGGATCGTCGCCAATCGACGTGAAGGGCGGATTATTTGGAGCCATCACCCCCACCCCTGCCCTCCCCCCTCAAGGGGGAGGGGGTTATCTTGAGATCTCGTCACGGTGCCCCCTTCGCCACCGGCACCACGACGACACCCCAGGGCGCCTGGCCGACCGGGACCGATTTCAGCACCGTGCGCGAGGCGACGTCGATTTGCGAGATGTCGTTGGTCAGGCCGTTGGCGCTGTAGAGCTTGGTATTGTCGGGCGTGAGCGCGACGTGCCAGACGCGCTGGCCGACCAGGAGATAATCGGTGACCGCCTTGCTGGCGACGTCGATCACGGCGACGCGGTTGGCGGGGCCGAGCGCGGCGAATACCGTCTTGCCGTCGCGGGTGATGGCGAGGCCGACCGGCTCGATATTCTCGCGGCTGATGCCTGGAATGGCGAAGGTGATTTTCGCCACGATCTTGTGGCTGGCGACGTCGATCACCGAGACCGCGCCGCCGACCTCGGAGGAGGCCCAGACGAATTTGCCGTCGGGGCTCCAGACGGCGAAGCGCGGTCGGCTCGGCACCTTGACGTTGGCGACCATCTTGCGCGCCGCCGTGTCGATGAAATGCACCATGCTGGTGGTCTCGGTGGTGTTGACGACGGTCTTGCCGTCGGGGCTCACCGCCATGCCCTCAGGCTCGACCCCCACCGGGATTTCGGTCTGGATCTTGGCGCTGGCGATGTCGACGACCGAGACCTCGTGATTGTTCTCGTTGGAGATATAGAGGGTCTTGCCGTCCGGGCTGATGTCGAACAGCTCCGGGTCGGGGTTGCTCGGCACCGAGCCGGTGATCGTCAGGCTGTGCGTGTCCATGACGTCGATGCGGTCGGAATCGCTGGCGCAGATATAGAGGAAGCGGTGATCGGGCGAGAGCACGATGCCGCGCGGCCGCTCGCCGGTCGGCACGGTCTTGACCAGGGCCAGCGTGTCGGCGTCGAGCACCGAGATGGTGTTGTCCTTCTCGTTCGAGACCATGATCAGGTCGGCGCGGGCGGCGACGGGGAGGATCAGCAGACCGAGGAGGAGCAGGCGGGCGAGGGCTATTTGAGCTGGCATTTGGTCTCCGGCCGGTCGATGCCGAGGGTGTCGAGTTCGGAAAACTCATGGAGGAAGCCGGGCTGCGGCGATACCGTGATCAGCGCGCGGTCATCGGCGAGCAGGATCGGCTGGCGCAACTGGCCGTCCCAGTCGCGGAAGCTCTCGCGCACGCCTTTGAAGGCGTCGAGCTCGAAATCGGGGCCGCGGATATCGGCCAGGAGTTGCTTGGGGTCGGCATTGCCGATATCGCCGACGGCCTCGCCGAGGGTCCGCACCGCCATCCAGGCGCCGTAGTCGCGCGGCGTCATCCAGCGCCTGGCCTGGGCGATGAAGCGGCTCTGCAGCTGGGTGGCGCCCCATTGCTCGAACGGTCGCGCCCAAGGCGTCGCGACCACGCCTTGCGTGCCGGCCACGGGGCGCGGCTCGGTCTGGCGGAAGGAGAGCTCGTCGCCGAAATTGCCGGCCTCGTCGGCAACGACCAGGACGTCGTAATCATAGGGCTGGGTGAAGCGGCCGACCTCGGCGGCGATGCCGACATGGCCGGTATCGGTGCGCCGGGCGCCGGCATCGAAGGTCCAGGGCAGGTCGGCGGCCAGGGTCAGGCCGAATTTATGGGCGGAGCGGCGCAAGGCGTTGCCATAGGCCTGATCGTCGGCACCCTTGCCGGTCACCAGCAGGATAGTGCTCCAGCGCTTCAGCAGCAGATATTGCATCAGCCCGTCGGCCAGCATCGCCCGGCTCGGATAGGTGTGGAGCATATTGGCGCGGCAGCCTTCGGCGCGCAGCGCATCGGTCGGGTTGGTGGCGTTGATGACCAGCGCGCCGGATTTCGCGGCGAGATCAGCGACCTGATCGGTCGCGGCGGCCGGCAGATCGGCGACGAACAGCCGCGCGCCGTGATCGATCAGGCCCCGAATCTGCTTGGCGGCGGCGTCGGGATCGGCTGCGAGGACGACGGTATCGAGGTGGAAACTCTGTCCGGTGAATTGCCCGGTGGTATTGTTGTCGGCAACGCCAAGCAGAGCGCCCTGCAGCCCCTCGTCATCCGGTGGTTGATCGAGAAAACTCTGCGGCAAAACCCGCTTCTGCGGCTGCCAAAGATAGGTAATATTCACGGCAAGTGCAGTTTGGGCAAATCCCGGACGCGGCAATAGCCCGGAAATTCCACCGCAAACGCACAGCAGTACCGCGAAGTATTTCCCAAGCCGCAATAACAAAACCCTCTCCCGCATGATTTAATACCCGAGCGCGGCGATGTGCCGCCCAAGTATCATCTCATTTTTATTTTCCGGTGCCTTTGCACCCAAGATTTTTTCCAATATATTTCAGGGTCTAAGAATTGCCAACGCGCAAAATCGCGGGTGTCGGGTGAGGGATGTGATGCGGGTAATGAGTGTGCGAGCAAGCGATGCGGTGACTCCCTCCCCCTTGATGGGGGAGGGCTGGGGTGGGGGTGAT
>CAIUCF010000893.1 GCA_903897565.1 uncultured Rhodospirillales bacterium
GCCGCTTCCCACAGCAGCTCGATATCGCCGATCACCGGCACGCCGGCGGCCTGCGCCCTCAGAGCTTGGGGATGCGGTTGCGGGTGAGTCAGCGGAATCCCCGGGCTCATGACCAGCGCCGCCCAGCGGCTCACGTCGTCACGGCCGAGATCCATGATCGGAATGCCCACCGAGGCGGCGGCCTCGCGCGCGGCAGACGAATCGTCCCAGGCGCACAGATCCGCGCCCGCCGCGAGCAACGCCTCGGCCGTCACCCGGCCGGATTTGGCGAGGCCCAGAACCGCGACCCGCCGGCCGCTATAGCGCCCGAGATCGATCATCGCAGCTTCAGGGTCGACAGGCCGATCACCGCCAGCACCACCGCGATGATCCAGAAACGGATGACGATGGTCGGCTCGTGCCAGCCCTTCTTCTCGAAGTGATGATGGATCGGCGCCATCCGGAACACACGCTTGCCGGTCAGCTTGAAGCTGGCGACCTGGACGATGACCGAGACCGTCTCGAGCACGAAGACGCCGCCGATGATCGCCAGCACCAGCTCGTTGCGCGTGATGACGCTGATCGCGCCCAGCGCGGCGCCGATCGCGAGCGATCCGGTATCGCCCATGAAGACCATCGCCGGCGGCGCGTTGTACCAAAGGAATCCCAGTCCTGCCCCCACGAGCGCTCCGCAAAAGACAGAGAGTTCACCGGCGCCAGCGACGTGGTGAATCTGCAGATAGTTAGCGAAATGCAGATTACCCACAAGATATGCGATTAGTCCAAAGGAAGCTGCGGCAATCATCGACGGCACGATCGCCAGCCCGTCGAGCCCGTCCGTCAGGTTCACCGCGTTCGAGGCGCCGACGATGACGAAGCCGGCGAACAGCACATAGAACCAGCCGAGCTCGAGCAGGACGTTCTTGAGGAACGGCAAGGCCAGCTTGGTGCCGATGCCGTCCCCGGTCAGCTTGACCACCACGATCGCGCCGATAATGGCGATCGCGAACTCGATCGCGAGGCGGACGCGGCCCGGCACGCCCTTGGACGACCGGCGGGTCAGCTTGCGGTAATCATCCATGAAGCCGACGACACCGAAGCCCATGGTCACGAACAAGGTGACCCAGACGAAGCCGTTCGACAACTCGGCCCAGAGCAGGGTCGACGAGACCACCGCCAGCAGAATCAGGAACCCGCCCATCGTGGGCGTGCCCTTCTTGGTCAGGAGATGCGACTCCGGGCCGTCGGAACGAATCGGCTGGCCGGCCCCCTGCTTGCTCTTGAGCCAGGCGATGACCCGTGGGCCGGCCATGAAGCTGATGAACAGGGCGGTCATCATCGCCCCGCCGGTGCGGAAGGTGATGTAGCGAAACAGATTGAAGACGATGAAATGGTCGCCGAGCGGCGCCAGAAGGTTCAGCATTCGGCACCTCCGGCCGCGAGGCCGGCTATCAAGGGTTTGACGATATCAGCCATCCGGATACCGAACGACCCTTTGACCATGACCACGTCGCCCGGCCGCAGCGCCAGCGCCAGACGCGGCGCCATCTCGGCGGCGGTTTCGCTCCAGTCGCCGCGGCGGACGGAGGGGAGAGAATCGGCGAGGCCGCGCATCAGCGGCCCCACGGTGAAGACGAGATCGGTTCCAGCCGCCGAGATCGTCTCGGCGAGACCGCGGTGCAGCCCCGGGCCCTGCTCGCCCAGTTCGCGCATGTCGCCGAGCACCGCGATGCGGCGGCCCCGGGGGGCCACCGGCGTCGCGCCGAGCACCGTGAGCGCGGCACGGACCGAAGCGGGGCTGGCGTTGTAACTCTCGTCGATCAGCAGCGCCTCACCCCCTGCCACCGCAATCGCGACCCGCTTGCCGCGACCGGCGAGGCCGGAGAGATCGGCCAGCGCGGCAGCGGCGGCAACGGGATCGGCCCCCGCGGCCTGCGCCGCGGCCAACACGGCGAGGCTGTTGAGTGCCATGTGGCGACCGGCGAGACCGAGGCGATAGTGCAGGCTCAGACCGAACAGGCTGGCGTCGACGATGCTGCCGGCGCCGTCGGGGGTCAGGCCGAGCAGTCGTGCGTCGGCACCGGCGCCGCTACCGAAACTGATGATCCGCGCGACACCGGCGGCCTTGGCTGCGGCGGCGAGGCGAGCGAACTGGTCATTGTCGCGATTGAGAATCGCGACACCATCCGGCTCGATCCCCTGGAATATTTCCGCCTTTGCGTCAGCGATCGCCTCGACCGAGGCGAAGAATTCGAGATGCACCGCCTCGACTGTCGTGATGATGGCGACATGGGGGCGGACCTGTTTGGTCAGGCCGGCGATTTCTCCCGCATGGTTCATGCCGAGTTCGAAGACGCCGAAGCGTGAGGCCGCCGGCATCCGTGACAGGCTGAGCGGCACGCCCCAGTGATTATTGAGGCTGCCGCCCGACCAATGGGTGGCCCCGGCACGCGCCAGCACGGCTGCCAGCATTTCCTTGGTCGTGGTCTTGCCGACACTGCCGGTGACCGCCACGATCCGCGCCTTGGTGCGAGCGCGGGCGGCGGCACCGAGCTTCTCGAGTCCGGCCTGGGTATCGGCAACTTCGACGGCGGGCAAGGGA
>CAIUCF010000894.1 GCA_903897565.1 uncultured Rhodospirillales bacterium
AGACCGACCAGGCCAATTATGTCGTCGAGCGGGTGCTCGAGAATCGCGAGGCCGGGGCGACACTCAAGCAACAGGCCGTGCTGTTCCGGACCTCCCATCACAGCGGCACGCTCGAAGTCGAGCTGACGCGGCGCAACATCCCGTTCGTCAAATTCGGCGGTCTCAAGTTTCTCGACAGCGCCCATGTCAAAGATATGCTGGCGGTGCTGCGGTTCGCGCAGAATCCGCGCGACCGGGTCGCCGGGTTCCGAGTGCTCCACCTGCTCCCCGGGGTCGGCGCGCAATCGGCGCATCGCGTGCTCGGCCAGATGGCCGCGGAATGGGACCCGGTCATGGCGCTCGGCGAGATGGCGGCCCCGGCGCGCGCAGGCGAACACTGGGGCAGCTTCGTCAGCACGCTGCAGCTTCTGGGCAGGGGCCAACTGGGATGGCCGGCGGAGATCGAATGCGTCCGCCTCTGGTACGAGCCCCATCTCGAGCGAATGCACGAGGATGCGGTGACGCGACGGGCCGATATCCTGCAACTTGCGCAAATCGCCCAGGGCTATGCCTCGCGCGAACGCTTCCTCACCGAACTGACCCTGGATCCGCCGGACGCGACCAGCGATCAGGCCGGCGTGCCGCTGCTCGACGAGGATTATCTGATCCTGTCAACGATCCACTCCGCAAAGGGGCAGGAATGGAAATCGGTCTTTGTGCTCAATGTCGTCGACGGCTGCATGCCGTCCGATCTCAGTACCGGCACGACGGCCGAGATCGACGAGGAGCGGCGCCTGCTATACGTCGCGATGACGCGCGCCAGGGACAGCTTGGATTTGATCACGCCGCAGCGGTTTTTCACCCATGGCCAGGTTGCCCTGGGCGACCGCCATGTCTATGCCGCCCGGTCCAGGTTCAGTCCCGCCGCGCTGCTTACGCTGTTCGAGCAGGCCGCCTGGCCCGCGGCGACAGTCACGACCGACCAGCACCCACCCCACCGCCAGATCCGCATCGATGTCGGTGCGCGGATGCGGGGTTTGTGGCGTTAGCTCCGCAGCTTAATGCAGACTGCGCGACGGGGGCTTGGGCTCATCGCGACGTTGCCCGGCAGTGACGACGATCTCGCTTGCATGGTGATGGACAAGTCGCCAGACGCCGTCGATCAGACGAAATAGATTGGTAGCGGCCAGCGCGTTGACGCCGATGCGCTCGACGCAGAGGATTCGCGCTTCAATGCCGACGATGATGGCTTGCGGGTGCTGGCAGCGGATCTCCGGCGGACTGGGGCCTGCGAAGATATTGGTCCAGCTCGCCAGTACCGCGGCGCGTCCGACGATGGCCGTCCAGCCGGGATGAATGCAGGAAACGCTGTCGTCATCGGCCCAGAGCCTGGCCATGGCATCGCGGTCGCGCGCAGTTATAGCGGCGTAAAAGGCGGCATTCGCGGCTATGACATCGGATTCTGCTGACATATCGCCAGGGTCTACAATTGATGACGGGCGATCAAGCAGAAAACGCCTAGCCTCGCCGTACGGCGTCGAGGACGGCGTCGAGCGCCGTCGGGTAGTCGACCCCAGAGAGGTCGCCGTCGATCCGGCCGGTTTCCGCCGCGGCGCGCAGCAATCGTCGCATGATCTTACCGGCACGGGTCTTCGGCAGGGAGGACGCTATATAGACGTGGCGCAGCCGGGCGATGCCGCCGATGGCGTGCTCCACCGCCGCGGCGACCGTGGCGCGTGTCTCGTCAGGCGCCGTGCCGGCGGCAGAGACGATGAAGGCGACCGGCATCATGCCGCGCACGGGATCCGTCACGCCGACGACCGCCGCCTCGATCACGCCGGGCACTGCCGCCGCGGCGGCCTCGATCTCCATCGTGCTGATGCGGTGGGCCGCGACATTGATGACGTCGTCGGCGCGACCAAGCACCCAGATCTGGCCATCGGCGTCGCGCACCGCCTCGTCAGAGGTCGCGTAGGCGCCGGGGAAGCGGCTGAAATACGTGCTCTGATAGCG
>CAIUCF010000895.1 GCA_903897565.1 uncultured Rhodospirillales bacterium
ATCGAAGCGACCCACGAGGCGGAATCCTCCTGGGGCGATACCTGCGATACCATCGCCTACGCGACCCTGTTCCCGCACACGGCATCGTGGATTTTCGGCGTCAACGTGCCGGGAAAACCGCGGACGGTAGTGTTCTATATGGCCGGTCTCGGCGCCTACCGACGCAAGCTCGAGGAGGTCAAGCAAGACGCCTATCACGGCCTCGCGGTGCAATAGCACGGATGACGATGACACCGAGCCAACGGAAAACAATAAGGAAAATCCGATGAAACGCGTCGAAAACAAGGTCATCCTGATCACGGGCGGCGCCATGGGCATGGGCAGAACCCACAGCGAGCTGCTGGCGTCCGAGGGCGCATGGGTTTTCGTTGCCGATCGTGACGCCGCAGAAGGCCAGGCCACGGTCGATCGCATCCGCAAGAGTGGCGGCAAGGCGGATTTCATCGCCCTCGACGTCACTGCCGAGGGCGAGTGGAATGCCGCGATCGGACGCATCCTCAACGCCGCTGGTCGCATCGACGTCCTGATCAACAACGCCGGCATCCTGGTGCTCAAACCCGTGCAGGACACCACCAACGCGGAATGGGACCGGATCTTCGACGTCAATGTCCGCAGCGTCTTCCTCGGGACGCGCGCCGTGATCCCGGCGATGCGCACCCAGGGACGCGGCAACATCATCAACATATCGTCGATCTACGGCTTGGTCGGCGCGCCAGGCGCCTCGGCTTATCAGGCGTCGAAGGGCGCCGTTCGTCTCTTCACGAAGTCCTGCGCCGTCGACCTCGCGCCGTTCAACATCCGGGTCAATTCCGTCCACCCGGGCGTGATCGAGACACCGATGACCAAGGACTTGCTGGCGCCGGCGGATCAGCGAAAGGCTGTGCTTGGGCCGACCTTGCTCGGGCGGGCGGCACGTCCGGAAGAAGTCTCGCAGGCCGTGTTGTTCCTGGCGTCGGACGAGTCCTCATTCGTGCACGGCGCCGAACTCGTCGTCGATGGCGGTTACACGGCCAACTGAACCCGGCGGCACCACCGGATTTCACCCTGCGACGATGCGACGACGCCGTCCGCAGGCCCCCAACCTGAATGAGGCATTCCAGGCCTCACCCGACTGAAAGAAATGACGATGCGCTCCTACACCGTGACGCAGCTGAGCCAGCCCCTCGAGCTGGTCGAGTCCGCGATCCCGCAGCCTCAGGGGACCGAGGTGCTGCTGCGCGTGACCGCGGCGGGCCTCTGCCATAGCGACCTCCATCTCTGGGAGGGCTATTACGACATGGGCGGCGGCAAGCGCCTGAACATGGCCGATCGCGGCATCAAGCCGCCGATGATCCTCAGCCACGAGATCTGCGGCGAGATCGTCTCGGCGGGTCCGGATTCCGAGCCGGTCGTCACCGGCGCCCGCGTCCTCGCCCATCCGTGGATCGGCTGCAACGACTGCGATTACTGCCGTCGCGGCGAAGAGAACATCTGCCCCAAGGGTTGCTCGCTCGGCGTCCATCGCGCCGGCGGCTTCGCCGATTACGTCATCGTCCCCCATGCCCGTTACCTGGTGGATATCTCCGGCCTGGACGAGGCAGAGGTCGCGCCGCTGGCCTGCGCCGGTGTCACCACCTACAGCGCCATCCGCAAGTTCGGCAATCGCATCCATGAGGGCCCGGTCGTGATCATCGGCGCCGGCGGGCTTGGCCATACCGCGCTGAAAATTCTCCAGGCGTTGGGCGCCAAGGGGGCGATCTTCGTAGATATCGACCCGACAAAGCGCGAGGCCATCCTGGCAGCCGGCGCACTCGCCGCCATCGACGGCAAGGCCGAGGATGCCGTCAAGCAGGTGTTCAAGGCCACCAATGGCGGCGCCCGTGCCGTGCTCGATCTCGTCGGCACCACGGCGACGGTGACCCTGGGCATGGCCGCGACCGCTCGTGGCGGCCATATCGTGATCTGCGGCCTGATCGGCGGCGAGATCACCATCTCGATCCCGCTGATCCCGATGAAACCGCTGAAGATCGAGGGCAGCTATGTCGGCACCTTGCCGGAGTTGCGCGAGCTCGTCGATCTGGTGAAGCGAACCAAGGGGGCCGCGATCCCGGTGACGCGTCGCCCTCTCACCGAAATCAACGCGGCGATGCAGGAACTCGCCGCGGGCAAGGTCATCGGCCGCACCGTGATGATCCCCTAGCGCGCCCAGCGCCGCCAGCCTTCAAGGACCTCGTTCATGTCGCTCGATACCGAAACCTTCGGCCTGCTCAAATCCACAGTCCAACGCTTCATCCAGGAGCGGCTGCGGCCGGCCGAAGATCATGTCGAAGAGCATGACGAGATCCCGGAGGATATCGTCGCCGAGATGAAGGAGATGGGCCTCTTCGGCATCTCGATCCCCGAGGAATATGGCGGGATCGGCCTGTCGATGGCGCAGGAATGCGAGGTCGCCTACGAGCTCGGCCACACCGCCCTCGCCTTCCGCTCGGTGATGGGCACCAATATCGGCATCGGGTCGCAGGGCATCCTGATGGACGGCACGGAGGCGCAAAAAGACGCCTACCTGCCGCGCATCGCCAGCGGCGAGTTGGTGATCTCCTTCGCCCTGACGGAGCCGGATACCGGCTCCGACGCGGCCTCGGTCAAGACCCGCGGTGTGCGCGACGGCGATGACTACCTGCTTTCGGGAACCAAGCGCTACATCACCAATGCTACCCGCGCCGGTGCCTTCACCCTGATGGCCCGCACCGAGGGGCCGGGCGCCGGCGGCATCACCGCCTTCATCGTCCCCGCGGGTCTGCCCGG
>CAIUCF010000896.1 GCA_903897565.1 uncultured Rhodospirillales bacterium
CCGCGCCGCGCCGTCGTCGGCTGGGATACGGCGCGGCTCGCGATGATCATGGCTGTCCTCGATGCGCGCTGCGGCCTTGCAATCGGGGCGAACGACGTTTACTTGAACGTCGCGGGCGGGCTCAAGATTTCAGAACCGGCGGCCGACCTAGCGGTCGCGGCGGCGCTGATTTCGGCGTGTACCAAGCGGCCTGTACCGGCCAATGTCGTGGTGTTTGGCGAAATCGGGCTGTCCGGCGAGATCCGGGCGGTCAGCCAAACCGATGCCAGGCTCAAGGAGGCTGGCAAACTCGGATTCGACCGCGCCGTGACGCCCGCGAGACGTGGCCGGGCCGGCACGCCGGCTGCGGGTCTGCCGGTGACCGAGTTCAGTCATTTGCAAGAATTGGTCGATATGTTCGGTCCCGCCGACGCGACGACCGCAGGAAGGAGCCGATGAATACCCTTGATCTAATCGTCGTCGGCGTGATTGCAGCGTCTGCGCTGCTGGCTTTTTTTCGCGGTTTCGTGCGCGAAGTTCTGGCAATCGCCGCCTGGGTCGGCGCGATCGCCGTTGCCTACTACCTCAACTTGCCGACCCGCGGTTTCTTCCGCAGTATGATCAGCGCCAGCTGGGTCGCCGATATCGTCGGGCCCATCGTGCTGTTTGTGACGGCGCTGGTCGTGTTCTCGCTCGTCACCGGCTTCCTGACCTCGCATATCCGTAGCTCGCAACTGAGCGCCGTCGATCGCGCCCTCGGGCTGTGTTTCGGTGCCGCTCGCGGTGTCCTGCTGGTCTGCCTCGCCAACATCGCGCTCACCTATTTCGTGCCGAAGGACAACCGCCCGGCTTGGATTGCCGAGGCGAAGACGATCGGGCTGCTCGATCAAGGCGCAGACCAGCTCGCCTCCTTGGTACCACCCGACCTGGCCAAGAAAAGCGGCAAGACCGCGCAGGACATGCTGGAGAAGGCACAGCAGGCGCAAAAGGCGAGCGAGGATCTCCGGGCGTTGACGGCGCCAGCCGGCGGCTCGCCGCCACCAGGCGACACCACACCGCCAAGCAATCAACCGAGCAACCAACGCCAGCAATCGACCGGCGCACCGCCGGCCCCGACTTCCTATTCGAACAAGATGAGCGACCAGATGGATCAGGCCGTTCAGGCGATCCAGGGCAAGCAATGATGACGCGACACGGGAACGACTATCTTTCAGGAAGGGCATTCCATGGCTGACCATCACGAGATGTGGACGACCAATCCCTTCGACGACGATCATTTCCACGAGGAATGCGCCGTCTTCGGCATTTTCGGGCATACCGAGGCCGCGGCGATCACCGCCCTTGGCCTGCACGCGCTGCAGCATCGCGGCCAGGAAGCGGCGGGCATCGTCAGCTTTGACCGGGACCAGTTCCACGATCATCGCGCGCTCGGCCAGGTCGGCACGATCTTCAGCTCGAAGGATGTCATCGGCCGGCTCAAGGGCACGGCGGCGATCGGCCATAACCGCTACGCCACGACCGGCGAAGTGGCGATGCGCAACGTCCAGCCGCTGTATGGCGATTTCGAGTTCGGCGGCCTGGCGATCTGCCACAACGGCAATCTCACCAACTCATTCCAATTGCGCAGCCAGCTGGTGCGCCGCGGCAGTCTGTTCCAGTCGACCAGCGACACCGAAGTCATCATCCATCTGCTGGCGACGAGCCTGCGCCGCACCGTGGTCGAGCGCATGATCGATGCGCTACGCCAGGTCGAGGGCGCCTATTCGCTCGCGGCGCTCTCCAAGGACGGGTTGATCGGCGTGCGCGACCCGCTCGGCGTGCGCCCGCTCTCGATCGGCAAGCTCGGCGATTCCTGGATCCTCGCCTCCGAGACCGTGGCCTTCGACATCATCGGCGCCGATTTCGTCCGTGACGTCGATCCCGGCGAGATGGTGATCATCAACGAGGCTGGGCTGCAAAGCATACGCCCCTTCGGGCTCAAGCGCCCCGCGCGCTTCTGCGTGTTCGAGCACATCTATTTCGCCCGGCCGGACAGCGTCCTCGACGGGCGCAGCGTCTACGAGGTCCGCAAGCGGATCGGTCGGGAACTGGCCAAGGAAAGCCCGGTCGAAGCCGACACCATCATTCCCGTGCCGGATTCCGGCGTGCCGGCGGCGCTGGGCTATTCGACCGAGAGCGGCCTGCCCTTCGAGCTCGGCATCGTGCGCAACCACTATGTCGGCCGCACCTTCATCGAGCCGACCGACCAGATTCGCCATCTCGGCGTGAAGCTGAAGCACAATGCCAACCGCGCCTTCATCGAAGGCAAGCGGGTGATCCTGGTCGATGACTCGATCGTCCGCGGCACGACCTCGACCAAGATCGTCGAGATGGTTCGCGCCGCCGGCGCCAAGGAGGTCCATGTCCGGATTTCCTCGCCGCCGACCAATCATTCCTGCTTCTACGGCATCGCCACGCCGGAGCGCGACAAGCTGCTGGCGTCGCGGTTCGACGTCGAGGGCATGGCCAAGTATATCGGCGCCGACAGCCTCGCCTTCATCTCGATCGACGGCCTCTACCGTGCGCTCGGCCTCGACGGCCGCGACCCGGTGGCGCCTGCCTTCTGCGACGCCTGTTTCACCGGCGATTACCCAATCCCCCTGCTCGATCACGATCAGGGCAACGTCGCGACCCAGCTCTCGCTGATCGCCGAGATCGCCTGATCCGCCTTCCGGGAGTGTGACATGAGTATCGAAGGCCGGCTGACGGGCCGGGTGGCGCTGGTAACCGGCGCATCGCGCGGCCTTGGCGCAGCGATCGCGATCGCGCTCGCCCGCGAGGGCGCGCATCCGATCATCACCGCTCGCACCGTCGGCGGGCTCGAAGCCACCGACGATGCAATCCAGGCGCTCGGCGGCCAGGCCACCTTGCTGCCGCTCGACCTCACCGAATTCGACAAGATCGACCACACCGCGGCGGCGATCTTCGAGCGTTTCGGCAAGCTCGACATCCTGGTCGGCAACGCCGCGATGCTCGGCACGCTCGGGCCGATGGGCCACCTGACCCCGGCGAAATGGCAAAAGACCCTCGATCTGAATCTGACGGCCAATTGGCGCCTGATCCGGGCCTTCGATCCGCTGCTGCGACGCTCGGAAGCTGGCCGCGCCCTGTTCCCCACCTGCGCCCAAGGACAGGATCCGATCGCCTATTGGGGCGTCTACGCCGTCTCGAAAGCGGCACTGGAGATGATGGTCAAGGTCTGGGAGGCCGAGCTGAACCTGACCAAAATAAAGGTCGCGCTGATCGACCCCGGCCCGATGGCGACCAAGCTGCGCGCCGAGGCGTTCCCGGGCGAAAACCCCGAGACACAGCCGAGCCCAGACCTGGCAGCGTCGAGATTTGTCGAAGCGGCGATCTGAGCACTGGAAGCGACCCTGAACGAAAAAAGGACCGGAGATCAGTCTCCGGTCCTTTTTTCGTTTATGAGTTTGGGTTCGTCTATTCGAGCTCGCGCCGGGTCGAGACGATACGGCTGACGAGACCGTAGTCGATCGCTTCGGCGGCTGACATCCAGTAGTTCCGCTCGGTATCGCGGCGAACCCGCTCGATCGCCTGGCCGGTCTCGGCGGCGATGATCTGGCTGAGGCGCTCGCGCATCTTGATGATCTCGCGCGCCTCGATGTCGATATCCGTGGCCCGGCCCTGCACGCCGCCCATCGGCTGGTGCAACAGGAAGCGGGTGTTCGGCAGGCAGACGCGCTGCGCCTTGAGCCCCGAGAGATAGATCAGGGCGCCGGCGCTGGCGACCCAGCCGGTGCCGATCATGCGGACCGGGACATCGTCACGGATGAACTTGATCGTGTCGTGGATCGAATCGCCGGACTCGACATGGCCGCCCGGCGAATTGACGTACACGTCGATCGGCTTGTCGGATTCTTCGGCCAGGGTCAGCAGCCGAGCGACGACGTCGCGGGCCAGCCGATCATTGATCTGGCCGAACACCATGACCTTGCGCCCCTTCAGCAGGCGCGATTCGAGTTCGTTCTGCGAGGCCGGATCCTTGGAGCCGGATTCATCCGGCTTCGACGGCTCGTCTTCATCATCCATGCGGGTTCCAAACGAACCGGTGCTCAAGCGTTGCATGCTCATCCTGTCTCTAGCTTACATGCCGTCATGCGGCCTCGGGCAATCACCAGCCAACATTGACCGGAACCCTTCGGGCCGTCCAGTGCGTCATAGCAGAGCCGCGCGCGTCTTCCCAACCCTGATCGACGAGATCCGTTCAGGCGGCGACGTTGACCTTGTCGCCGTCGATCACGGTGCCGAAGAAATAGGGGCCGGGCACCGGCTCGACGGTCGCGACCCGGGTGACGAGGCCGCTGCTGCGGCGCCAGCGGTGCAGCATGCAGGCCGGCGGCTCCAGGTTCCACTGCGGTTCGGCAGCGGCGGCGAAACCCGCCACCATCTGCTGCGCCGTCGCCGGCGCCATCACCGCGAGAATGCCGGCCCATTGCGTGACAAAGGGCTGGTGATGGTGGCCGCAGAACAGGCCTTCGACCTGGGGATGGCGGCGAATCACGGCGGCCAGCCGATCGGCGCCGCCGCACGCCATCTCGTCCAATGCCTCGACTCCCGTCAGGAAGGGCGGATGATGCATGAAGAGGAAGGTCGGCAGGCCGCGCTTGGCCGAAAGCTGGTCGTCCAGCCACGCGGCGCGCTCGGCGCAGATTTCGCCGTCGGGATGGCCGGGAATGACCGAGTCGAGGCCGATAAAGCGTCCGACCTCGGACTCCACGACCCAGTTGAGGAAGCCCTCGCGCGGCAGATAGCCGTGATCCGGAAAGGCGTCACGCAGCGCGTCGCGCCGATCGTGATTGCCGGGCACGAGATAGAACGGGATCTCCAGCCCGGCGAGAATCCCGCGCAGATGCGCGTATTCCTCGGGCAGACCGCGGTCGACGAGGTCGCCGGTCAGGACCACGAGGTCCGGGCGCCGCGTCAGGCCGTTCAGGAATTTCACCGCCATGGTGAGACGCGCTGCCGTGTCGATGACTCCGAAGATCTGACGTCCCGGTGTGGTCACGTGGCAGTCGGTCAAGTGTGCAATCAAAATCATTTCGTCTCCCCTCCCCAGAAGAGACAGCTCAGTCAGGGCTCCCAGACGTAGTGGCAGAATATGAAAATTCAACTAATCGCCGGCTGCTAGCAGCTATGTGTGGATTTTTATTCTCGGTCAAAATTCCGTCACATCGGCATGCGCGATTCAGACCGGCGCGCTCTACCTTCAGTCGTCGTAGGCGACCACGGAATGGATCGGCACGTCGACATTGGCGCGGCCGCGGAGGAAGGACAACTCGATGATGCAGGCAGCACCGACGACATCGGCGCCAACCTGCCGCGACAGGCGGATGGCCGCGTTGAGGGTGCCGCCCGTGGCCAGCAGATCGTCGACGATGACGACGCGCTGACCCGGAACGATCGCATCGGCCTGGATCTCGATGGTGTCGGTGCCGTATTCGAGATCATAGGTGTACGGGATGGTGGCGCCGGGCAGCTTGCCACGCTTGCGCACCATCACGAAACCGCAGCCGAGCGCCAGCGCTAGCGGCGCCGCCACGAGAAAGCCACGCGATTCGATCCCGACCAGCAGGTCCGGCTTCTGCTCGCCGATCACCTGGGTCAGCTGATGCACGGTCTCGCGCCAGGCTCCGGGATGCGCCAGCAGGGTGGAAATATCGTAAAAAAGAATACCGGGCTTGGGAAAATCGGGAATGCCGCGGATATGGTCTTTGATGTTCATGGGGTGTCGCCCGTACCGGTAAATCTGAGAGATGGGATGAGGTGGCCGATCATATGGGCGGATCGCTGCGGAAACCAGATCAAATCGTGATCATCCACTCGCCGCATCGATCGTAAATTTCGTCTAGAATCAGGGCGTTGTCGTGCCGCTCCAGGCGCTGTCATCGATGCCAGCCGTGAATCATCGCGACCGCGATCAAGGCGGCGATGACCCAGAGCGGCCAGGCCAGCCTGCCGCCCCGCGCGCCCCCGGAAACCGCCTTTACGGTCTCGGGATGCAGGGTGATGCCGTTGGCCGTGGCATTGAGCACCAGGCGTTCGGTCGCGGCGATGACCGCCGGCAGGCGCTCCAGACTCTTCAGCAATCCGGTCAGGGTCTCTATCGCCCGTGCCGGAGCCGAGCGATTGGCGATCATCCACTCCTCGATCAGCGGCTGGGTCAGCACCCACATGTTGGAGGAATCATCGAGATTCCGTCCGACTCCTTCGGCAAGCACCATGGTCTTCTGCAGCATCAGGAGTTGCGGCTGGGTCTCCATGTTGAACTGATGGGTAATCTGGAACAGCTGCGACAGCAGCCTGCCCACCGAGATCTCCGCCATCGGCCGCCCCATCAACGGCTCGCCGATCGAGCGGCAGGCCAGGGTGAAGGCTTCGACCGATTCGGTCGCCGGCACGAAGCCTGCCTCGAAATGGACCTCGGCGACCCGCTTGTAATCGCCGGTGAGGAAGCCGGTCAGCAGATCGGCGAGGTAGATACGATGCTTGCGGTCGATCCGCCCCATGATGCCGAAATCGACCGCGACGATCGCGCCATCGGCGGCGACGAAGAGATTGCCAGGATGCAGATCGGCGTGAAAGAAGCCGTCGCGCAGCACCATGTTGAAAAAGAACGTCGCGGCATTGGTGACGATGGCTCGCAGGTCATGGCCGGCGGCAATCAGCGCCGCCTTGTCGCCGATCGGGATGCCGTCGACCCGCTCGGTGGTGATCACCCGGCGCGCCGTTCGCTCCCAGTCGACCTTGGGCACCCGGAATGCGGGATCGCCGCGGAAATTCTCGGCCAATTCCGAGGCCGAGGCCGCCTCGTAGCGCAGATCCATCTCCAGGGTGACGGATTGCGCGAGTTGGCCGACGACATCGATGGGCCGCAGCCGTCGCGTCTGCGGCAGGCTCGCCTCGAGCCGCTGTGCGAGCCACAGAAACAAATCGAGGTCGCGGGCGAAGGCAGCCTCGATACCCGGGCGCAGCACCTTGACCGCGACGCGGCGGCCATCCGGGGTCTCGGCAAAATGGACCTGGGCGACTGAGGCGGCGGCAACGGCCTCCTCGTCGAAGCGCGCGAACAGCTGCTCCAGCGGATGGCCGAGTTCAGCCTCGATCACGGCGCGCGCCTCGACGCCGGGAAACGGCGGCAAGCGGTCCTGCAGCGAAGAGAGGTCGGTCGCCGCGGTCTCGCCGATCAGGTCGGAGCGGATCGACAGCGCCTGGCCGAGCTTGATGAAACTCGGCCCCAGACGCTGCAGCGCCCAGGCCAGGCGCTGGCCCGGCCGCATGCCGCGCACGGCCGCCGCAGGTGGGCACAAGCGGCGGATGATCCACAGCAGCGCCGGGAACCCGGGCATGCGCTCCAGCGGGAACAGCACATCGGCGCGCGCGAGCAGGAACCCGATCCGCAGCAGGGCCAGGGAATGTCGCAGCCAGCGCAGCAGCGCGGTCATGCGTCAGCCAACATCGAAAACAACGCCATCAAGGGATCAGAGCCGCCATCCGGTATGGATCGCCGCGACCCCGCCGGTCAGGTTGCGGTAGCGCGCCCGTTCCAGCCCGGCCGCTTCCATGCGGATGACCAGTTCGTCCTGCGGCGGAAAGCGGCGGATGCTTTCGGCGAGATAGCGATACGATTCGGCGTCTCCGGCGACCCATTGGCCAAGCCGCGGCAGCACCTCGAAGGAATAGAAATCATAGGGCTTCTCGAGGATCGGCAGCGCCACCCGGCTGAACTCCAGGCACATGAAGCGGCCACCCGGGCGCAAGACACGGCGGGCCTCGCGCAGCGCCTGGTCGATATCGGTGACATTGCGCAGGCCGAAGGCGATCGTATAGCAGTCGACCGAGCCGCTCGGCACCGGCAGCTGCTCGGCATCACCGCACACCCAGTCGATACCGCGCAGGATGCCGCGATCGATCGCGCGGTCGCGGCCGACGGTGAGCATGGCGTGGTTGATGTCGCAGACGGTGACATGGGCGGGGTTTTCGCCGGCGCCGCGCTTCTCCGCGGCCTTGACGAAGCGGAACGCGATGTCCCCGGTGCCGCCGGCGACGTCGAGCAGATGCTCGCCGGCGCGCGGTCGCAGCTGCGTGATCAGCGTGTCCTTCCACAGCCGGTGGATGCCAGCGCTCATCAGATCGTTCATGATGTCGTATTTGCCGGCGACCGAGTCGAAGACGCCGCGCACGAGCTTCTTCTTCTCGGCGACGGGAACCTCGCGGAAGCCGAAATCGGTGCGGGCGGCGGCGGGATCGGCGGCGGCGGCCGCGGCATCCTGGGAAGGCTGATCAATCATGGCCGGAACCATACTCCGGCAAGGCCACGGCCTCCAAGCGCGATCCCGCCGCAGCCGACGGGAACGCGCCGCGTCGCGATCAGGCGCTGTGGCCGCCGTCGACGCCGATGATCTGGCCGCTGATATAGCTGGCACCCGGCGAGACCAGGAAATCGAACACCGCCGCGATCTCCTCGGCCCGCCCCAGCCGCCCGAGCGGGGTATTGGCGACGCAGCTATCGAAGATCTGCTTGGCCGGTCCGGTCATGCTGTCGAGCAAGGTGTGGACGATCCCGGCATCGATCACGCCGGGCGCGACGCCGTTGACGCGGATATTGGCATGCCCCATCTCGCGCGCCGTCTGTTTGATCAGGGCGGCTACCGCCGTCTTCGGGCCGCCCGACATGCCGTCGAGTTCCAAGGTCCGCAGCACGGCCGTGGTCAGGGTCAGCACG
>CAIUCF010000897.1 GCA_903897565.1 uncultured Rhodospirillales bacterium
CGGGCCAACGGCGCACATCAGGAAAAGGACCGGGCTTGAGCGCGACGCCTCTCACCATTGCGATGACACTCAAGGAGGACGTCACCGCCCTGAAACGCCAGCGCATCCTCGAGGAGGCGAGCCGCCTGTTCTTCGAGAAGGGCTACACCACCAGCACGCTCGACATGCTGGCCACCCGCCTCGACGTCACCAAGCCGTTCATCTACAGCTATTTCAAGAACAAGCAGGAGTTGCTCGCGGTGATTTGCGAGATGGGCATCAAGGAATCCCTCGCGGTCCTCGAGGCCGTGCAACGACAATGTGGCGACGCGCGTGCCGAACTCCGCGCCGTCGTCGCCGGGGTCGCCGAGACCGTCATCCGACTGCAGAACTACGTCGTGATCTATCAGCGCGAGATGAAGGAACTAGAGCGCCGGGATGCTCAGCGGATTCTCCAGCTCCGCCACCATTTCGATCAGCAGATGGTGCTGTTGCTCAGGCGCGGGGTCGAATCCGGAGAGTTCAGCATCACCGATCCGGCGATGAGCTCGGTCTGGATCGGCGGCCTGTTGAGCTGGATTCCATTATGGTACGTCCCCGGCGGCAGACGCCAGGCAGCCGAGATCATCGACAACGCCGTCGATGCCGTCATGCGGCTGGTCGGCGCCCATCCGACCGCACCGCAGAATTAGCCCGCATATTGTCAGCGATGCCGCAGCATCGTGCTGGCGATAATGATCATGGTCAGCATCCCGCCGGCGACCAGGGTAATCATATCGCCGTTGGTCCAGGCCGCCGCCGGTGCAGAAAACAGATTGGAATTGTTGTAGGCGAACCCCAGCGCCCCGCCCAGCGCCAGGAACTTCACGTAGCCCATGAGTCACCCTCCCTGTTCGACGGATGAGGAGAATGTGCGCGAGTTCGGATAAGCGTGATCCGAATATGTAAGACCTAATGTGCCCGAGACATCAATCGCGAGTTTGTGGAGGTTTTTACCGATGGCGATGCCCTCCCTGCACGGGGATCGGCATCGAGAGCTGTACGCGCCACCATTGGTTAGACTACAGTGCGGTCCTTCGCGGCAGGCGTGATCGCGCACTCAAAGTAGTGCGCCGGGCCGCGTCATCGTCCTGACGACGGATATTCCAAAGGAGTGTCGCCATGTCCTCGGCCGTTTCCGCGACCACCGCCGTTTCTGCATCGCGATCGTCACCGCTCGCCACGAGCTCCGTCAGCGGCAGCGGTAGCGCCGACACCCTGGCCTTGCCGGTCGAGACGGCAAGCAGTGCGTTCGGCGTCTCCGTCTCGATCGCCATCTCGGTCGCCGCCGCCACCGAGGCCAGCGCCGGGCCGACGACACAGGACGGCGCGCAGGCGCTGGCCACGCTGCAGCAGTCGCAGCAGTCGGTGCGCGACCAGAACAAGAAAGACGCCGCGGCCAAGCTCGACGAGGCGGTCAAGGAATTGTCGCTGCTCAAACTGTTGGGTAATACAGTCGAGGGTGCGCGGGAGGCGGTCAAGCTCGCCAAGCAGGTCGCGTCAGCCGTCAAGGAATACACCGCGGCCGGCGGCACGCCCGCGGCAAGCGCAATTTCCGCCGCCAGCACGGGTCTGCCGCAGGCCGATGCCGGGGCACCCGCCCAGCAGGACCCGTTCTACGCCATTGCCGGCGCGGTGCTCACGACGCTGCAGAAATTCCTCAAGAAGACGCTGCCCTCACTGCAGAATTCCGCCGACCCCGCCGTGCGGGCGGAGGCGCGCAAGCTCGCCCGGGAGTTCAACAAGGCAGTAAGCTCGGCCGACGGCACTGATTCCGGCACGAGCCAGGATGCGGCGTCATCGACAGCCGCCAGCAGTGACGCGAGCGTGACGACCGTCGCGGTTTCGGCATCCGCCTCGATCTCGATCGATCTGGTCGCCTGAGCCCGGGACTCCCGGCGCCTGGTGGTTACGCCGGCAGGCGCTGCTCGCCCCGCAGCAATCCGCCGGGCAAGATACCCATCCATTCGCCGTTGTCGAAGCTCACCTGGCCATGCTTGACGGTGTAGCGGTAACCCGAAGGCCGTTGCAGCAAGCGCGTGCCGCCGGCGGGGAGATCCTGGACGATCTCGGGCGGCGGCAGGGACAGCCCGTCGAGGTCGATCACGTTGACATCGGCGAGATAGCCCGGCGCGATGACGCCGCGATCATGCCAGCCGACGAATTCGGCGTTGCGCCGGGTATAGCCATGGACGATCCGCTCGATGGGGATGCGCTGGCCCTGCTTGTTGCCCTGCCGCCATAGCGACATCATCGTCGTCGGGAAGCTGGCGTCGCAGATCGAGCCGCAATGCGCCCCACCATCCGACAAGCCGTAGAGTGCATGCTCGAAGGTCAGCAGCTCATAGGCTCCCGACAGGTTGCCGCCATTGTAGTTGATGACCGGGATATAGATCAGCCGGTGACCGCCATCCTCGAGAAACACGTCATAGGCGTAATCGAGCGGATCCCGGCCGAGCCGGCGCGCCTCGGCGCCGATCGACGTGTCCGGGTGGGGTTCGTAATCGACCGGGTTGCCGATCCGGAACATGCGATCGTAGCCGTAATGCAGATCGTTGAAGGGCGAGCCCGCCGGCAGCGTACGGTGTTCCTCGAGGATCTGCGCCCGAACCTCGGGCAGCGCCAGCAAACGCAGCCGCTCCGGGATATCCGTCTCCGGCAGGGCGCGATAGCGTGGCAGCAGGTAGAACGGATTGATCGTGGTCGCAAACCCGGCGATCGCGCCGATCGCGCGGGCTGGGACTTGGGCCTTGATGTCGAGGCCCTTGGCGACCATCGCCTCGGCGCGGCGCAGCAGATAGCGCCAGCGCTCGGGCACCGACGCGATCTGCCCGAGCGAGAACGTCAGCGGCCGGCCCGAGCTGACCGCGATCTGCTCCATCAGATCCATCTCGGTCGCAGCGAAGGCCTCCTCGGGGTCGAGGAAGGCGTCCGACACCAGTTGGCAGATACCGCGGTCGGCGCGGCGCAGCGCCCGGGCGGCGAGCAGGAGTTCACGCGGATCGGCATAGAGCGTGCCGATCAGCTCGCCTTCCTTGGTCTTATGGTTGCGGGTCCGCGAGGTGCTGAAGCCGACCGCGCCGGCCATCAGCCCCGCGTAGACGATCTCCTCCATCGCCGCGATCTCGCCCTCGCTCGGCTTGGCATGGGCGTCGCCGCCGCGCTCGCCCATGACATAGGCGCGTACCGCCGCATGTGGGACATAGGCGCCGATATCGACGGCGTAGTCGCGGCGGTCGATCGCGTCGAGGTAATCGGGGAAACTCTCCCAATCCCAGGTCAATCCCTCGGCCAGCGCGGAGCCGGGGATATCCTCGACGCCTTCGAGCAACGAGATCAGGGTGGCATGCGCGGTCGGCCGCACCGGGGCGAAACCGACGCCGCAATTGCCCATCACCAGCGAGGTGACACCATGCAGCGACGACGGCGCCAGCACGCCGTCCCAGGAGGCCTGGCCGTCATAATGGGTGTGCAGATCGACGAAACCGGGGGTTACCGCATGGCCTTCGGCCTCGAGGACACGCCGCGCCGGCGTCGAGACGTCTCCGACCTCGACGATCCGGCCACCCGCAATGCCGACATCCGCATGAAAGCCCGCAGCACCCGTGCCGTCGATGACGAAGCCGTTTCGGATCACAAGATCGAGCATTGCCACCTCCCGTTTTTTATACAGCATAGTCACGGATGGCCGAAGCTGTCGATACGTCACCCGGAACCCGTATAGCGTGCGGAAAATTCTTCCTCCCTCCGTTTCGATCGACCGATCCCGACGTGGCTATGCTACAAAGCCGAGGCTTTGCGCCTGCCGGTATGCGGGGAGCCGATCGGGCGGCCCCGGGGTCAGGATCTCGATGTTCAGGTTGGTACCGCGATGAGCCTCACACCACCCACGCCACCGCGCCCGACCGGCGCCAGCGGCGCCCAGCAAGACAGCGCCAGCGGCGCCCAGCAAAACAGCGCCAGCGGCAGCCACCTGGACCTCGCCAGCCGCGCCCAGCAGGCAGCCAGCGCTGCGCTTGCCCTGGCGTTGCTGCTGCTCGGTGTCTACACCCTGCGCGCCTTCCTCGCTCCCCTGGCTTGGGCAGGGATCTTCGCCATCGCGTTCTGGCCGCTCTACGGTCGAGCCTGCGCACGCTTCGGCACCGGTCGCTACAATGTGCTGCTGCCGGCGGTGTTCACGCTCGCCGTGGCCCTGATCTTCGTCGCGCCGCTCTCACTCGTCGGCGTCGAACTGGCGAGCGACTCTCATCTGGTGAGCGACTGGCTGCACGACGTCGAGCAGAACGGCATTCAGGAACCGTCCCTACTCCATCACCTGCCCTTCGGCCAGGCGGCCGTGGATGGATGGTGGCAGGAGAATCTCGCCGATCCCGGCAGCGCCAGAGAACTCGTCCAGCGAGCGACGCGCGACCATGTCGCCGATACCGGTCGTGTGATCATCGCGCAGGTCGCCCGGCGGCTGACCGTGTTCGTCTTCACGCTGCTGACACTGTTCTTCCTGTTCCGGGAGGGCGAGGCGCTGACGACGCAGCTCCGCCGCAGTGCCAACCGGACCTTCGGCCCTGGCGGCGAACGGGTCGGCCGCCAGATGATCGTCTCCGTGCACGGCACGGTGAACGGCCTGGTTCTGGTCGGCATCGGCGTCGGCGTGGTGCTCGGCATCGTCTACGCGATCGCCGGCGTGCCCGAGGCCACGGCGTTCGGCGCCGCAACCGCCGTGGCGGCGATGATCCCGCTCGCGGCCCCGGTGGTCTTCGCGATCGCCGCCCTGACCCTGCTCGCCAAGGGCGCGGTGGCCTGGGGCGTGACGGTGTTCTGCACCGGCATGGCCGTGACCTTCGCCGCCGACCATTTCGTGCGGCCGACCCTGATCGGCGGCGCCACCAAACTGCCGTTCCTGTGGGTGTTGCTTGGCATCCTCGGCGGGGTGGAAGTCTGGGGCCTCATCGGCCTGTTCGTCGGCCCCGCCATCATGGCCGCGCTCATGCTGCTATGGCGCGAATGGGCGGCCGAGCATGACCCGTTCGAGGATGGGGCCGAGGATGGTGAAGCCGACGATGCCGTCAAACCCAGGACGCCTGCGGGCAATTAATCCTGATGGCGATACCAATGTCGGTATCCGGGCATGCCCATTAATTGCAGCTGTGGAACGGCGCCAACCCGCGATTCAGAGACGAGCCCCAGTTGCCCAGTCGAACCCTCACGCCTTCAGTCCGTGTCACGAGGCCTCGCGCAGATCGATGCCCTGGGCTGTTTTGCGGGCGAAGTCGGCGATCTCTTCAGCGGGCATCGGCCTGCCCAGGAGGAAGCCCTGGATCTGATCGCATTGCTGCGCGCGAAGCAGGTCGAACTGGAAATTGCTCTCTACGCCTTCCGCGGTCACTTCGAGCTTGAGGCTGCGCGCCAGCGCGATGATGGCACGGACAATCTCGGCGGAGCCCTCGTTTCCCGTCAAGGTCTGAATGAACGATCTGTCGATCTTGATCTTGTCGAACGGGAACCGGTGCAAGTAGCTCAAGGATGAATAGCCGGTGCCGAAATCGTCGAGCGAGATATGAATGCCCATCGCTTTAAATGCGTTGAGCGTGGCAAGTGCCCGATCCGTGTCCTCGATCAGCAATCCTTCGGTGACCTCCAGTTCCAGTCGATCCGGATCGAGCCCGGTAGTGGCGAGGACCTGCGCCACGATCCCGGCGAGATCCGGCTGTTTGAACTGGGCGGGCGAGAGGTTGACCGCGATTCGGTGTTTGTCCTGCCACGAGGCCGCTTCGGCGCAAGCCTTTTCCAGCACCAGCTTGCCGAGCGAAATGATGAGGCCTGTCTCCTCCGCAAGCGGGATGAACGTGACGGGAGAGATGTCACCGCGGGTCGGATGGGACCAACGCAACAGGGCTTCGAAGCCGCGGATGGCGAGTTGACCCTCGCAGTTGAAGAGCGGCTGGTAGAATACCTTGAGGCCGTCATTGGCGATCGCGAAGCGCAAGTCGCGCTCCATCTCACGGCGTTCCAGCAGCTTCTGATCCATGCCCGGTTCATAGAAGCGATAAGTGCCGCGGCCCGCTTCCTTGGCACGGTAGAGGGCCATGTCGGCGAAGCTGAGAAGCGTTTCCTCATCGCTCGCGTCTTGGGGATAGCTGGCGATGCCGATGCTGACGCCGATCA
>CAIUCF010000898.1 GCA_903897565.1 uncultured Rhodospirillales bacterium
ATGATACAGATTGGCAGAACTCGCTAGTTCTTGAATTGGCCCATGAAGCGTCGCGGACGCCACAGTCGAGTGGTCGCTATTTGTTACAGGAGCGTCGCTAGCGATAGACCGTTATGGCTTGAGCGCGACCGAACCTGGCGCGCCCTATCAGGAGACAAGAAGCGCTGCCCCTGAAACTCAGTCGGTCACCCGATTGCTCCGACCCAACCCTCTTTATCCCCGACGCCGTTTCGGCCATGGTCTCGCCCACAATGAGCGAGTCTGAAGACCCCATCGACCCCCTGGCCCCGCGGCGCAATCCTGGCCTCGTCGGCCACGCCGCGGCCGAGCGGATGCTGGCCGATACCCAGCGCGCCGGGCGGCTGCCGCATGCGATCCTGATCGGGGGGCCGCGCGGGATCGGCAAGGCGACTCTGGCGTTTCGCTTTGCCCGCTGGCTGCTCGCCGGGGGCGGCAAGGGCGAGGGCGAGGCCTCGTTGTTCGGTGACGCGCCGGTCGCCCACGACCTGTTCCTCGATCCCGACAGCCCGGTGTTCCGCCGGGTCGCCGCGTCGGGCCATGCCGATCTGATGACGGTCGAGCGCGGCTGGGACAAGGCGCGCAAGCGGTTGCGTGGCGAGATCGTGGTCGACGACGTCCGCGAGATCAGCCATTTCCTGCATTTGACCTCGGCCGAGGGCGGCTGGCGCATCGTCATCATCGACGGCGCCGACGAAATGAACCGCAACGGCGCCAATGCGCTGCTCAAGATTCTCGAAGAGCCGCCGCATGGCACGGTGCTGCTGCTGGTCTGTCACGCGCCGGGACGGCTGCTGCCGACGATCCGCTCGCGCTGCCGCCGCCTGATCCTGGAGCCACTCGCTCTGGACGAGGTGCGCAGCCTGATCCTGGCGCATGAGCCCGGCATGCCGGCGGCCGATGTCGCGGCGCTCGCAGAGTTGTCGGGCGGCTCGATCGGCCGCGCGCTCGATCTCTACCGTGCCGGCGGTCTCGACCTCTATCGCAAGCTGATCGGGCTTTTGACCCAGCTGCCGCGTCCCGATGTCGCCGCTCTGCATCAACTCGCCGACAGCCTGGCGCGAGCGGATGCGGCGGACGCCTATCACACCTTCGTCGATTTGCTGCTCAACTGGCTCGAACACAATGTGACGACCCTGGCGGCCGGGGATGACGGTGCGGAGATCGTGCCGGGCGAGGCTGCGTTGCGCGCGCGGCTGGCGGAGACCGCGCGTCTTGATCGCTGGGTGGATGTATGGGACAACCTGCGCGGCGGATTTGCCCGGACGGATGACCTGACACTCGACCGCAAACAGGCCGTCATCGAAGCCTTCATGGCGCTCGCCGCGCCCTTCGGATAACGGCTTCACTGGGAGACTGCGAATGGGCCAGGATTCGGCCTTTTTCATCACGACGCCGATCTATTACGTCAACGACAAGCCGCATATCGGTCACGCCTATACGACCCTGGCCTGCGACGTCATCGCCCGCTTCATGCGCCTCGACGGCCGGCGCGTGCACTTCCTGACCGGGACCGACGAGCATGGCCAGAAGGTCGAGAAATCGGCCGAGGCCGCCGGCAAGCCGCCGCTGCAGTTCTGCGACGAGGTCTCGGAGAATTTCCGCCGGCTCGCGCGCGTGCTCAACATCAGCAACGACGACTTCATCCGCACCACCGAGCCGCGCCATGTCGTGGCCTGCCAGGCGCTGTGGCAGGAATTGCTGGCGCGCGACGAGATCTATCTCGGCGCCTATGAGGGCTGGTACTCGGTGCGCGACGAGGCTTTCTATGACGAAAGCGAACTGATCGCGGGCGATGATGGCGTGAAGTTTTCGCCGCAGGGCACCCCTGTCGAATGGCAGGTCGAGGAAAGCTGGTTCTTCAGATTGTCCAAGTATCAGAAGCCCTTGCTTGACCTTTATGAAACGCATCCTGAATTCATCCAGCCCGAAAGCCGCCGCAATGAGGTGATCCGCTTTGTCGAAGGCGGCCTGCGTGACCTTTCGGTTTCGCGCACCTCGTTCGATTGGGGCGTGCCGGTGCCGGGCAGTCCGAACCATGTCATGTACGTGTGGGTCGATGCCTTGACCAACTACCTGACCGGCCTTGGCTACCCGGACAAGACACCCGAGCTGGAAAAATGGTGGCCCGCCGATATCCACCTGATCGGCAAGGACATTGTCCGCTTCCACACGGTTTATTGGCCGGCCTTCCTGATGAGCGCCGATCTGCCGCTGCCCAAGCTGGTGTTCGGCCATGGCTTCCTGCTCCACCGGGGCGAGAAGATGTCCAAGTCGCTGGGCAATGTGGTCGATCCGCTTGAATTGGCGCAGACCTTCGGCGTTGATTCCTTGCGCTATTTCCTGATGCGCGAAGTCAGCTTCGGCAACGATGGCAGCTACAGCGCAGAAGCCATCGTCACCCGCTGCAACGCCGAATTGGCCAACAGCTTCGGCAATCTGGCGCAGCGGACTTTGTCGATGATCTTCAAGAACATGGGCGGTGCGCTGAAGAATGAACTGCCACAAAACAATGCGGATGTGGAACTGCTTGGCACTGTCGGCGGCCTGATCAGCGCGATGCAGGAACGCTTTGCCGACTATGACTTCAGCGGCGGACTGGATCACTGGATGCAGGCGGTGTTCCGCTGCAATGCCTATGTTGATGAGC
>CAIUCF010000899.1 GCA_903897565.1 uncultured Rhodospirillales bacterium
GTCGGCGCTCCGCAGCTTTTTGCGCAGGCGTTTGATATGGCTGTCGATCGTGCGATCGTCGACATAGATGTTCTCGCCATAGGCGGCATCCATCAACTGATCACGATTCTTGACGTGACCGGGGCGCAGCGCCAAGGCCTTCAGCAACAAAAACTCGGTCACCGTCAATTCGACCGGCGCACCCCGCCAGGTGCAGAGATGGCGGATCGGGTCGAGCACCAGATCGTCGCGCTGGACGACCTGTTCCTTGCCCGGGGCACCGGCATCGCGGGCGAGCTCGGCGCGGCGCAGCAATGCCCGTATGCGCTCGATCAGCAGCCGCTGCGAAAACGGCTTGGTGATGTAGTCGTCGGCGCCCATCCGCAGACCGAGCGCCTCGTCGATCTCGTCGTCCTTGGAGGTGAGGAAGATCACCGGCAGGCTGCTGGTACGGCGGAGGTTGGCGAGCAGCTCCATGCCGTCCATCCGCGGCATCTTGATGTCGAGGATGGCGAGGTCGACCGGCTTGGCCGCCAACCCTTTCAGCGCCTCGGCGCCGTCGTTATAGCAATCGACGTGATAGCCCTCGGCCTCGAGAGTGATGGAAACGGAGGTCAGAATATTCCGGTCATCATCGACCAGTGCGATCTTATTGCTCACGGTTCGTCCTTGGCGCTCTGCGATGTCTTACGCTACCCTCGGCCCCCAGGTCGCAGGCGCGGCTCGGACCGGGAAACGACGATCCTGCGCCAGATTATAGGAACATGGAACCTTTCGCATGACCTTCCGTGAGGCAAGTGAGTATGCCGGGCTGGTGCGGCGCCTGATTCGGACAACCGACCGTGCCACGCTGTCGACGTTGCTGGCGCCGAGCGCGGACGACACGGAAGCCTGGCCATTCGGCTCGCTCGTCATGCTGGCCTGCGATCATGACGCCACGCCCATCCTGCTGATGTCCGATCTCTCGGAGCATGCCCGCAATCTCGCCCGCGATCCGCGTGCCTCGCTGCTGATCGACGGCACGGCGGGGCTGAGCGACGCCTTGACCGGGCCGCGTGTCACCCTGCTCGGTCGGGTCACGCCCGATCCGGATCCCGTGCTCCGCCGCCGCTTTCTCTCGCGACATCCGCGCGCCGGCTTCTATGCCGGCTTTGCCGATTTCAACGTTTATCGCTTCAGCCTCGAGCGCGGCCATCTCGTTGCGGGTTTTGGCAAGGTGCGCTGGCTCGAGGCCGCCGCCATCACCACCGCGGCACCATGGCGCGAGGTCGAGCCGACGCTGATCGCGCGTTACGCCGACCGCGCAGGCCTCATCGCAAGCCGCGCCGGCGCCAAAGATCGCGGCGGCGAATCAACGGCTTGGCAGGTCATCGGCGTCGATCCCGAGGGCATCGACCTCAGGGCCGACGGCGCCGTCGCGCGGTTCTCTTTCCCACAGCCGCTTGCGGCACCCGACGAGATCGACGTGCTGTTGGCAGCCGGGATTTAACCTGATCATGATGTTTAGTGACCGAACCCGTTGCTTTTCGATGGGAGAGGCGATCACGGGACGCTTGCTTCCGGCGGACCGATCTGGCATCGGAAATGTACATTTTAAAATGTCTGGTCTAGGAGAAACTACGTGACGCATTCGCGGCAAGACAATGAGGCAACGACAGGGAATGTCTCGCTCGGCCACGGGCTATTCAATCTGTCCGCTGTGTATAAAGACCTCTCTGTGCCGGAGCTTTACGAGCATGCCATCCGGAACGGCGAAGGCCGTCTCGCGGCCGGTGGCGCATTCGTCGCGATTACTGGGCAACACACGGGCCGTTCGCCCAAGGACAAGTTCATTGTCCGCGACGCTCTGACCGAGAAGACGGTCGACTGGGGCAGCACCAACGCCCCGATCACCGAAGAAGTCTTCAACCAGGTTCACCACCGCTTCATCGCCTATTACCAGAACCGCCGCGCCTACGTGACCAACGTGTTCGCCGGCGCCGATCCGAGCTATCGCATCTCGGCCCGGATCGTGACCGAAGAAGCCTGGCACAGCCTGTTCGCCCGCAACATGTTCATCCGGCCGACCGCCGAGGAACATGCGACGTTCAACCCCTCCGTGACCATCCTGCAGGCGCCGAACCACTTCGCCATCCCTGAGCTCGACGGCCTGCGCAGCAACACCTTCATTCTGGTGAACTTCGCCAAGCGGCTGGTCCTGATCGGCGGCACCAGCTACGCCGGCGAAATCAAGAAGTCGGTGTTCAGCTTCCTCAACTACACCCTGCCTGAGTCCAACGTGTTGCCGATGCATTGCTCGGCCAACGTCGGCCCCGACGGCAAGTCGGCGATCTTCTTCGGCCTGTCCGGCACCGGCAAGACCACGCTGTCGGCCGATGCGACGCGGACCTTGATCGGCGATGACGAGCATGGCTGGTCGGACCACGGCGTGTTCAACTTCGAAGGCGGCTGCTACGCCAAGGTCATCAACCTGTCGCAGACCGCCGAGCCGGAAATCTGGGACGCGACGCGCCGCTTCGGCACCGTGCTCGAGAACGTCATTCTCGACCCGATGACCCGCGTGGCCGATCTCGACGACGGCTCGCTGACCGAGAACACCCGCGCCTGCTATCCGCTCGACTTCATCCCCAACGCCAGCGCGACGGGCATGGCCGAGCATCCCGAGACCATCATCATGCTGACCGCCGATGCGTTCGGCGTGCTGCCCCCGATCTCGCAGCTCACCGCCGAGCAGGCGATGTATCACTTCCTCTCGGGCTATACGGCGCGCGTCGCCGGCACCGAAAAGGGTGTGACCGAGCCGCAGGCGACGTTCTCGACCTGCTTCGGTGCCCCCTTCATGGCCCGTCACCCCTCGGTCTACGCCAAGATGCTCGGCGAGAAGATTTCGAAGTTCAAGGCAAAGTGCTGGCTGGTGAACACCGGCTGGTCGGGCGGGCCCTATGGTGTCGGCTCGCGCATGAAGATCGCCTATACCCGGGCGATGGTTCGTGCCGCGCTCGATGGCCGCCTGGCGCAGTCGTCGCTCCGGGTCGAGCCGCATTTCGGCCTGCGCATTCCGGAATTCTGCCCGGATGTCCCCGCCGAAGTCTTGAACCCGCAGGCAACCTGGGCCGATCCGAAGGCCTATGACGCCATGGCGCAGAACGTCGCCAAGCGCTTCCAGGA
>CAIUCF010000900.1 GCA_903897565.1 uncultured Rhodospirillales bacterium
TCAGATAGGACAGCAGCATATAGGCCGGGACCGGGAACAGCTTGGATTCCTGGACCGTGCGGGTCACGCACAGCCAGTAGGTGTCCTCGCCGACCGATTGGATGCCGTTATTGGCCTCCAGGATATCCCGGTAACTGAGAGTCGTCATCTCGTGCCCCGTGTGCCGGCCGCATCGAGGTTGCGGTCACAGCGGGTCTCGGCGGGCGCTGGCACCTCGGCATCCTCCTCCTGCGATCGATCGCTCTGCGGCGATCCTAGTCCTGAGCAGCATGTCCGTCTTCGCTTGGAAAAGTCAATAATGTTGGACAACATCGTCAGACAATTTTATATCTGTCCAGATCGGACGGACCGGGCTAATCTGGCCGCCGAGAACAACGAAGAATGCCGTGAAACGGTGCCGGGAAGTGACAATAAGTTTCATAAATACAGTCGGTTAACGACAGTTCGGCTCCGGAGCCCAAGGCATCCGTTCCGACCAAGCTCAAGTCAGGGAGAAGCGCGATGCGAAAGGTTGACGAGGCCCATAACCGCCCAATCCTGGCCGGTGGCCAGATGGAAGATATCGGTCGACTTCTCCCGATGGACGAGATGCTGACGCATCAGATCGTCGACACCTTCTCGGCCGTGCAGACCGCCGATCACAGCTGGACCGAGAAGATCTGGAGCGCGATCATCCGCAAGGATGGCGGGCTCGGCATCGATTTCGGGCTCGGCCGCTACCATAACCGCGGTGTGCTCGACGGCTGGGCCGCGGTGTCGCGCGGCCGCGAGCAATGGACGGTTCGAGCAAGCCGCGAGCTGCGCGACGATCCCACCGTCACCAGCGTCGGCCCGCTGACCTACGAGGTGATCGACCCGCTCTACAAAGTACGCTACGCGCTCGCCGAGAACGCTGTGCAGCCGATCTCCTACGACGTCACCTTTACGGCGGCGATGCCTGCCTTCTTCGAGGATCGCCACCGCCAGCGCGAGAAGGACGGCTTCCGCATCGGCTCCGACGTCATCCGCTATCACCAGATCGGCGTGCCCTCGGGCTGGGTCAAGATCGACGGCGAGCGGATCGAGATCGTGCCGGAGGAATGGGCCGAGTTCCGCGACCATAGCTGGGGCACCCGGCTCGATGTCGGTGCCCATAACGCCGATATCCGGCCGACCAGTGATTTCGGCGACGCCAAGTTCGGCCAGGACGAGTTCGTGCTGATCTGGAGCCCGTTCATGCTGACGACGCCGAGCGGCGAATCCTACGCCTATCATTTCTACTACATGTCCAAGCTGGGCCGGGTGTTCTACTCCTCGGGCTATCGCAATCTTCCCGACGGCACCCAGGAGAAGGTGGCGCGCGTGCGTCCGGAGCTGCGCTTCGACGACAAGACCCGCCGACTGCGCGGCGGCCGCGTCCATTTCGACATGCTGCAGGGTGGAACCCATACGGTCGAGATCGAGGTTGCGGGCGAGTCCGGCGTCCATCTCGGGCCCGGCCTCTATCTCGGATTCGACGGCAAGAAGCATGGCTCGTGGAAAGGTGCGCTCGAGGTCGAAGGCGAGAAATTCGCCGATACGCTCGATATCCCGACCCTGAAGCGGATTCGCCAGCTGCGGGACTGCCCGATCCGGGTGCGTGAAGGCGACGCCACGGGCTACGGCATCATGGAGACGATCATCCACGGCGCCCATCCCGAGATCGGCCTCACCGCCGCGAACTCGCTGATCTGAGCGGGCAGATGGCACGCGATGTCGCGGCGATGATGGCCGCATTGCGAGATTTTCTCGAAGACGGCGACAGGATCACCGGCATAAGGACGCTCTCGGCTGGCCATTCCAACGAGACCTATCTGATCGAGGGGATCGACCGGGTGCTGCGGGCGCCACCCTCGGAAGAGGGCTTGCTGCCCCCCTACGACATGGCGCGCCAGCACGCGATCCTGCGCGCGGTCCAAGGCTGGGACAACGCACTGCCCGTGCCGCGCGTGCATGAGCTGTGCGTCGATGA
>CAIUCF010000901.1 GCA_903897565.1 uncultured Rhodospirillales bacterium
ACCACCGAGACGGCGCCGAACTCGCCCATCGCCCGGGCGTTGCACAGCAGCACGCCGTAGAGCACGCCCCAGCGGATATTGGGGAAGGTGACGAAGCGGAAGGTCTGCCAGCCCGTGGCGCCCAGCACGACCGCGGCCTCTTCCTCCTGGCGGCCCTGGGCCTGCATCAGCGGGATCAACTCTCGAGCGACGAAGGGGAAGGTCACGAAGATGGTGGCGAGCACGATCCCCGGCACCGCGAACAGGATATGGATGTCATGGGCGCGCAGCCAGGGGCCGAGATAGCCCTGCATGCCGAACACCAGCGCATAGATCAGGCCGGACACGACAGGAGACACCGAGAAGGGTAGGTCGATCAGGGTGATCAGCAGGCTGCGGCCGGGAAAACTGAACTTGGCGATCGCCCAGGAGGCGGCGAGACCGAAGACCATGTTGGCCGGCACCGCGATCGCGGCGACGGTCAGGGTCAGCCGGATCGCCGAGAGGCAGTCGGGGTCGGTCAGGGTCCCGACGATACTGCCCCAGTCCTGGTTGCCGGCGCGCACCAGCACCAGCACCACCGGCAGCACCAGGAAGGACAGCAGGAAGACGACGGCGACCGCGATCAACCCGTAGGCCGCGGCGCCCGGCGCGCCCGAGCGGCCTTCTCGCTGGGAGGGATTAGTGGCCAAGGCGCTTATTGCTCCAGTTCGTCAAACCATTGATCGCGAACATCAGGACGAAGGAGAACGCCAGCATCAAGGCGCCCAGCACAGCGGCGCCGACATAGTCGTACTCTTCGAGCTTGATGACGATCAGCAGGGGCACGATCTCGGTACTGCCCGGCGCGTTGCCGGCGATGAAGATGACCGAGCCGTATTCGCCGATGGCCCGGCCGAACGCCAGGGTGAAGCCGGTCATCAGCGCCGGCAGCAAGGGCGGCAGCAACACGCGCAGGAAGATCTGCAGCGGCGTCGCACCCAAGGTCCGCGCCGCTTCCTCGATATCATGGTCGAGATCGGCCATGACCGGCTCGACCGTGCGCACCACGAAGGGCAGGCCGACGAAGGTCAGGGCAACCAGAATGCCGAGCCAGGTGAAGTCGACCGTGATCCCGAGCCGCGCCAGCGGCGCGCCGAGCCAGCCATTGGTGGCGTAGAGCTCGGTCAGCGTGATGCCGGCCACGGCCGTCGGCAGCGCGATCGGCAGGTCGACCAGCGCGTCGAGCAGACGGCGGCCGGGAAAGCGGTAGCGCACCAGCACCCAGGCGACCAGCAGCCCCAGCACCATGTCGATCGCGGCGGCCAGGAAGGAAATCGAGAAGGTGACGCGGAAGGCCGACTGCACCCGCTGCGACGACAGCACGTCGAGGAAACCGTCCCAACCGATATGCGCGGCGCGCAGCACCAGCGCCGCCAGCGGGATCAGGACGATCGCCGACAGATAGAAAAGGGTAAACCCGAGCGTCAAACGTAAACCCGGCAGCACATCGTGCCGCCGGGAGAACAGTTTCAGGTACCAGGGTTGGGCAAGAGCTGCCGCCAAATTACTTCACCGGTTTGTAAATCTTGTCGAAGACCCCGCCATCGGCGAAGAACTTGGCCTGCGCCACGCTCCAGCCGCCGAAGCTGTCGATCGTGGTGGAGGTATCGACCGAGGGGAACTGCGACAAGTATTTTCCGAGAATGACGGCATTGCGCGGCCGGAAATAATGCTTGGCCGCGATCTCCTGGCCCTGCTCGGTATAGAGGAAGTTGAGATAGGCCTCGGCCGCCTTGCGGGTGCCGTGCTTGTCGACATTGCCGTCGACCAGCGACACCGACGGCTCGATCAGGATGCTGGAGGACGGCACCACGATTTCGAGGCCCTCGGCCTTCAGCTGCTGTTGCGCCAGCAACGCCTCGTTCTCGCCGCCGATCAGGACATCGCCCTGGTGACGCTCGACGAAGGTCACGGTCGAGCCGCGCGAGCCGGTATCGAGCACGGCGACATTGGCATAGAGTTTGGCGACGAAATCGCTCGCCGCGGCCTCGCTGTTGCCGGAATGCTTCTGGCTATAGGCCCAGGCCGCGAGGAAATTCCAGCGGGCGCCGCCCGAGGTCTTCGGGTTCGGCGTAATCACCTGGACACCGGATTTGACCAGATCGGACCAGTCATGAATGCCCTTGGGATTGCCCTTGCGCACCAGGAACACGACAGTCGAGGTATAGGGCGAGCTGTTGAAGGGCAGACGGCTCTGCCAATCATCCGGAATCAACCCGGTCTTCTTGGCGATCTTGTCGATATCACCGCCGAGCGCCAGGGTCACGACATCGGCTTCGAGCCCGTCGATCACCGAGCGTGCCTGCGCCCCCGAGCCGCCATGCGAAGTCCGGATCGAGATGTTCTCGCCGGCATCCTTCTGCCATTGTGCCGCGAACTGCTTGTTGACGTCGGCGTAGAACTCGCGGGTCGGATCGTAGCTGACATTGAGCAGCGTGGTATCGGCATGCGCCGCGCCGGCCAGCAAGCCAGACGATGACAACGCGACCGCAAACCCCAGCCCCACCAGTTTGTTACCCATGACGGCATGTCTCCAAGGAAGGTTTCGCATCTCGAAACACCGCCGCCTCGGCGTATCATAAGATCGCGAAGCAAACTACGTTTCTGACGCGTAGATCATTTTTAATTCCGTTTCCAACATAACGGAGGAACCTCCGTTGTCAACAGCATTCCGTGCAAATATATTGCCGGCTCTGCATTCCTGGACACCGCATCATGAATGATGTCGCGCGCGATCTCGAAATCACCGGCATGACCTGCGCCGCCTGCGCCGGCCGGGTCGAACGCGGGTTGCGCGGACTCGCAGGGGTTCATTCCGCCGCCGTCAATCTCGCCACCGAGCGCGCCCATGTCGTCGCCGACAGCGCCGTCAGCGTCGCGGCACTGGTCGGCGCGGTGACTAAGGCCGGCTACGACGCGCGCCCGGCCGACGAGAGCGCCGCAGCCCGGGGCGACGCCCGCGATGCCCTGACCTTGCGGCTGCGGCGCGAGCGCATCAACCTCGCCATAGCCATCCTCCTGACCGTTCCCCTATTGGCCGGAATGGCGCTCGCCGCCGCCGGGTTCGACCTGATGCTGCCCGGCCTCGCGCAAGCGGCGCTGGCGACGCCGGTGCTGTTCTGGTGCGGCCGCGGTTTCTTCGTCCATGCCTGGGGCGCGATCCGCCGTGGCTACGGCACCATGGACGTCCTGGTCGTGCTCGGCGCCACCTCGGCCTGGCTCTTGAGCATGGTCGCCCTCGCCACCCAGGCGAGGCCGCAGCTCTATTTCGAAGCCGCCGCCGCCGTCGTCAGTTTCGTGCTGCTCGGCAAGCATCTCGAAGCCATCACCAAGGCCCGCGCCGCCGAGGCCATTCGCGGCCTGATCGCGTTGCGCCCGGAGACGGCGTGCCGGCTCCGCGACGGTGTCGAGGCCGTCGTCCCGGTGGGCTGGCTGTCTGCCGGCGATCAGGTGGTCGTCCGCCCCGGCGAGCGCGTGCCCGTCGACGGCGTCATCGTCAGCGGCGACGCCGCGCTCGACGAATCCTTGCTCACCGGCGAAAGCCTCGCCGTCTCCCGCCACCCCGGCGACCGGGTCATCGCCGGATCCGTCGACACCGATGGCCATCTCGTCATCGCGGCGGTCACCGTCGGCGCCGAGACGATGCTCGGCCAGATCGCCCGGCTCGTCGACGCCGCACAAAGCTCGAAGGCACCGATCGAGCGTCAGGTCGACCGCATCTGCGCGGTCTTCGTCCCCGCCGTTGTCGTGATCGCGCTGGTCACGCTGGCGGGACAGCTGATCCATGGCACTGCTTTCGCCGCGGCCTTGATCGACGCGGTCTCGGTACTGGTGATCGCCTGCCCCTGCGCGCTGGGGCTGGCGACCCCGGCGGCGATCGTGGTCGGCACCGGCATCGCTGCACGCCATGGCGTCCTGATCAAGGATGCCGAGGCGCTGGAGCGCGCGGCCGGCCGCTTCGACACCATCGCCTTCGACAAGACCGGGACCCTGACAGAGGGCCGACCGGAGGTCATCGAGATCATCGCCGCCGCCGGGGTGGCGACGACGCAATGCCTCGACCGCGCCGCGAGCCTGCAGTCCGGCAGCAAGCATCCCCTCGCCGATGCCGTTCGCCGTCGCCGCGGCGACCAGGTCGATCCGCCCACGGCGGTGACGGGGTTCCACGACCACGCCGGTCTCGGCATCACCGGAACGATCGATGGCGCGACATACGCGCTCGGCAATCGCCGGCTGATGATCCAGTCGGGCCTCGATGCCGCTGCGCTCGATACGCTTGCGATTCCGCTGACAAGCCAGGGTCTGACCGTGTCGTTCCTTGCCGGCCTCGCGCCGCCGCAGCTGCTGGGCGCCATCGGCTTTGGCGACCATGTCCGACCCGGGGCGGCGGCCGCGATCCGGACCCTGAGCGACCAAGGCCTGGCCGCGGTCATGCTGACCGGCGACAACGCCGCCGCCGCCGCGAAGATGGCCGCCACGTTGGCGATTACCGATATCCGCGCCGGCCTGCTCCCTGGGGACAAGGACGCGGCGCTGCGGTCGTTGCGCGATCAGGGCCGGCGGGTGATCATGGTCGGCGACGGCGTCAACGACGCCCCGGCCCTGGCCGCCGCCGATCTCGGCGTCGCGCTCGCCAGCGGCACCGACGTCGCGATGGGTGCCGCGGATATCGGCCTGATGCGCCCGGAATTGTCCTTGATCAGCGACGCGCTCGACATCGCGCGGCGGACCCAGGCGAAAATCCGCCAGGGATTGTTCTGGGCCTTCATCTACAATCTCGTCGGCATTCCCCTGGCCGCGCTCGGCTATCTCAACCCGGTCTTCGCCGGCGCCGCCATGGCATTGAGCAGCGTCAGCGTCATGCTCAACGCCCTGTCGCTACGCGGCTGGCGCCGGCGCAGCTGACCTTAAAGGCGGCGCGTGCGCAGCCCCGGTTGCCGACAACTCCTCGCGGGCCTCTCTTGGTTCCGACGCCTTGCGCAGCAACGTCACCGTCACACTCGGCGCCCGCTGGTTGACTTGGC
>CAIUCF010000902.1 GCA_903897565.1 uncultured Rhodospirillales bacterium
CACGAGGATGAGGCCGATCGCATCGCGCTGGAGGATCTCGAAGACGAGATCGTCGAGCCGCTGATCGACGATGTTATCGATATTGGTGAAGTAGTTGCGCAGCAACTCGCGCTCGCCCTAGATCCCTATCCGCGCTCGCCGGAGCTGCCGACGGAAGGCGAGGGTCTGGTGCTCGGCGACGGCGATCTGGACGCACCGCTGAAGCCGGAAAACCCGTTCGCGGTGCTGAAGCGGCTCACCAAATCGTGATCCAAAGCGCCGCGACGACAAGGTAGTCATTGCCGGGGCGGCGGTTTTTCGCTAAATACCCCGTTTTCGCGGGTCAACCCCGATTTTCGTGAGTTTGTGTCATGGCCGTTCCTAAAAAGAAAACCTCCAAGTCCCGCCGCAATATGCGCCGGTCGCATCATGCCCTGTCGCCGGCATCCTATGCCGAGTGCTCGAATTGCGGCGAACTGAAGCGTCCGCATCACATCTGTGGCTCCTGCGGCCATTACGACGGTCGTGAAGTCGCCGCGGCACCCGCCGCCTAACGGTCGGGTGTAGGGGCGCATCGTTGCTGTGAGCAAACAGCCGACCATCGCCTTGGACGCCATGGGTGGCGACCACGCGCCGGAGATGGTCCTGAGGGGGGCGGAAATCGCCCTCGTGCGGTTCCCGCAGTTGCGCTTTCAATTGTTCGGGCAGGAGGGGGCTCTACAGCCCCTGCTGGACACGATGCCGACCGTCAAGGCGGCGTCGACGATCCATCACGCGCCGGACGTCATCACGGGCGATACCAAGCCGTCTGCGGCCCTGCGGACCGGCAAGCGTTCGAGCATGCGGCTCGCCATCGACGCGGTCGCCGACGGCAGCGCCGACTGCGTCGTCTCCGCCGGCAATACCGGGGCGTTGATGGCCCTGGCCAAGATCGTGCTCAAGACCATGCCCGGGATTGATCGCCCCGCGATTGCCACCTTTCTGCCGACGCAGCGCGGCGAATCGGTGCTGCTCGATCTGGGCGCGAACGTCGAATGCGACGCCGAAAATCTGGTGCAGTTCGCCTTGATGGGCGATGCGTTCGCGCGCGCCGTCCTCGGCGTCACCAAGCCGCTGATCGGCCTGCTCAACGTCGGCTCGGAAGACCTCAAGGGCGTCGACTCGGTTCGCGAGGCTGCGGCGCGTCTCAAGGACACGCCGGGCATCTGCTTCCATGGCTTCGTCGAGGGTGACGATATCGCCGCCGGCACCGTCGATGTCGTCGTGACCGACGGCTTCAGCGGCAATATCGCCCTCAAGACCGCCGAGGGCACGGCCAAGCTCTACAGCCATTTTCTCCGCGCTGCCTTCACCAACTCGGTGATGGCGAAGATCGGCTACTTCTTTGCCAAGGGCGCGCTCGACCGGGTCAAGGAGCGGCTGGATCCGCGCCGCTACAACGGCGCCATGCTGCTCGGCCTCAACGGCATCGTGGTCAAGAGCCATGGCGGCTCCGACGCGGTGGGATTCGCCAATGCGGTCGGCGTCGCCGCCGATCTGATCATCAATGGCTTCCTGGAGCGGATCCGCGAGGAACTCGCTCTGGTGCGCCCTCCGGTAGAGGGCCCCGCCGGGACGCCCGCCGATCCAGTGACGACGTGAGCCGGCAATGACGATCAGAAGCGTGGTACTCGGCTGCGGCGGCTATCTGCCCGAACGCATCGTGCCCAATCAGGAATTGGCGGAACGCCTCGATACCAGCGACGACTGGATCGCCCAGCGCACCGGGATTCGCCAGCGCCATATCGCCGCCGACGGCGAACTCACCTCGGACCTCGCGGTCATTGCCGGGCAACGGGCGATCGCCCATGCCGGGATCGCCGTCGACGAGATCGACCTCGTCATCGTCGCGACGGCGACGCCGGACAATACGTTTCCGGCGACCGCGACGCGGGTGCAGGCCCGCCTCGGCATGAAGCGCGGCGCGGCGTTCGACGTCCAGGCGGTCTGCTCGGGCTTCATCTACGGTCTGAGCGTCGCCGATAACTTCATCAAGGCCGGCCAGGCCAAGACCGTTCTGGTGATCGGCGCCGAGACCTTCTCGCGCATCCTCAACTGGGAAGATCGCCAGACCTGCGTGCTGTTCGGCGACGGCGCCGGGGCGGTGGTGCTGCGCGGGGAAGATACCGAGAACCAGGGCATTCTCTCGACCCATATCCACAGCGACGGCAATCTCTACGACCTGCTCTATGTCGACGGCGGTCCCTCCTCGACCGGGACGGCCGGCCATGTCCGCATGGAAGGCAAGGAAGTGTTCCGCCACGCCGTCCATCGTCTGTCGGAAGTCGTGGTCGAGGCGCTCGGTGCCCACCAGCTTACCCCCCGCGAAATCGATTGGCTGGTGCCCCACCAGGCCAATCTCCGGATCATCGAAGGCGTCGGTCGCAAGCTCGCCCTGCCCGCGGAGCGTGTCGTGGTTACCGTCGACCGCCACGCCAATACCTCGGCGGCATCGATCCCCCTGGCGCTGGCGGAAGCCGTCCATGACGGCCGCATCAAGCGAGGCGACATGATCCTGCTGGAGGCGCTCGGCGGCGGTCTTACCTGGGGTGCGGCGCTCATCCGCTGGTGACAAGCATTTGTCTTTGACGGATTTCTCGCCCGCGGATACGCTTTAGCATCCAAGTTGTCGAGGAGGGGAATGGGGTGGCCACCGGAACCGTCACACGCGCGCAGTTGAGCGAGGCCGTCTACCAGGAAGTCGGCCTTTCCCGTAACGAATCCGCAGATCTGGTCGAGACCGTCCTCAAAGAGATTGAAGACGCACTCGTCAAGGGCGAGACGGTCAAGATTTCCTCTTTCGGCAGCTTCGGGGTCCGCAGCAAGGGAGAGCGGATCGGGCGCAATCCCAAGACCGGGGAAGAGGTGCCGATCGAGCCCCGCCGGGTTCTCATCTTCCGGGCCTCGCATGTCCTGAAGGAGCAGATCAACGACGGCCTCGGCAAGAGCAAGGCCAAGAAGGCCTAATCTGTGAGATCGCCCCTGCCGCTGGATGATCTCGAAACACCTGACGACGTTCCCGAACGTCCGACGGTGAAGTCGGCTGCCGCCTTTCGAACCATCAGCGAGGTCTCGGACGATCTCAATGTGCCGCAGCATGTCCTGCGGTTCTGGGAGACCAAGTTTCCGCAGATACGCCCGCTCAAGCGTGGTGGCGGGCGGCGCTATTACCGCCCTGAAGACGTCGAGCTGCTCGGCAAGATCAGCCGTCTGCTCTACCAGGAAGGCTATACGATCCGTGGCGTCCAGCGCCTGTTGCGCGAGGGCGCCCTGAAACCCTCAGGCCGCCCCGTTGCGCTGGAGCCCGGCCCGGTCGAGACGCTTCCCCTCGGCTTCCTCGATTTTGCCGAACCCGATGCCGCCGAAGAGTTCGGCGACGACGAGCCGGAGCCAGCCCCGCGATGGCGGCGGACGACTGCCGGACCGGGAGTCGCCGAGCACGGTATCCTGCGCGATCTGCTTCAGGAATTGCGGGCGCTGCGGGCACTGCTGCCGCCGCGCCGAGATTGATCCGAGAGCGGATCGCGTTTCGACGGAGACGTCGAACGCGTGAATCCGCTCTAACTTCAAGATTCTAGAGCAAATTCATGTGATTTGATGATTCCATCAAATCACATTTTGCTCTAGCCGGCGGCGGCCGGCTCAGCAGGAAGAGCCCCCAGGCCAGAGAGGCGGCCGCGCTCGCCAGCGCTGCCGGGTAGCTGTCGCTTTGGTAGCGCAGCGCGTTACCGACACCGTCGGCGGCGGCAAGTCCGATCCCGTCCATGACCGCATGCGCGATCACGCAGGGCCAGATCGACCCCGAGGCGATCCTGACCCAGGCGAAGCTGATCCCGAGGCCGGTGGCGTAGATCACCTGGGCGACGACCATCCGGATGTCGATCCCGCCGGCGATCCCGGCGAGATGGACGAGGCCGAACAGCACCGCGGAGGTCACGATCGCGACCCGCGGGCCCCGAGCGACGAACGCGCTCAAGACGACGCCACGGAAGATCGTCTCTTCGCCGAGCGCGATCAGGATGCCGAGGCCGAGCCAGCCGAGGCAGCGCGATAACGCAATGTCGGCAGGGCCATGGACCAGCGACAGCGCCGCGGAGAGCCAGGCGGGCAGCATCAGCACCCAGAGACGCCAGCCTGGGCCGCCGAGGTAGCCGAAGCGTCGCCACGCCCGGCCCAGCGTGACGAGCAGCGCCAGGACGACGACGAAGCCGGCCTTGATGGCAAGGTAGAGCGATAATTCATCGGCAAGCAGGAAGCGGGCATGGCGAAGGATCAGGACGGCGCTGCTCGTGTCCCATGCCAGGAGAAAGATCGGCGCGACGAGTGCGATCGCGATGGCGCGCCACAACGGGACAGGGCGGGGTAGGACTTCTGCCATCATGTCGGTCGGTGTCGCGCCGGCAACCCGGAACAAACCCTGAAGTTCGTTATGTCACTGTCCTTCTCGTTAGAGTCGGTTAACCTTATGCTCATATGGTACATCGAGTTGAGCCCCTCCAATGCGTCCGCAGGCTAGGCCCTTAGGGGGAAACACGGAATCAGCGTAGCATGACAGTGAAGCAGACAGCAGCGGGTGATCCCGCGCCGCCGGGATCGCAGCCGCGG
>CAIUCF010000903.1 GCA_903897565.1 uncultured Rhodospirillales bacterium
ATGGCGCGGCGGAGCTTCGATTCCAGCAGCCAAGCGGTGCGGTAGTTCAGCCCGAGCAGACCCTTCAACTGCAAGGCCGAGAGCCCGTTCGAATGGGTCGCCATGAGGTAGGCGGCCCAGAACCAGACGCGCAGCGGCAGCTTCGTGTTCTGCATCAGCGTGCCGACGGCGATGGAGGTCTGGCGGCCGCAGCCGCGGCATTCCCAGACCGGCCTGGAGCCCAGCCGCCAGGCATCGAAGCCCCCGCATGCGGGGCAGATGAAGCCCTCCGGCCAGCGGTGCTCGAACAGAAATACGACGCAGGTTTCCTCGTCGGCGAACTTGGTCTGAAACTCGATCAGAGACCCGGCCATCTCGCCTCCCGCGTGTGGCCAAATCCGCCAGGCGCGGGGTTCCCGGCTACAACCCGGGGAGTTTTACCACATTTAGTGGGTCGCGACTATCAGCCTGACACATCTGCATAAGCCGCATGCTGCGTCCTTCCTGATCTGTGTTCATCGAATAAAGATAGCGAAGATCAAAAGATAAAAATGCCATCACTATTAGAAAGTTTCAGTGAAATGAGACTTACTCTTCGAAATCGAAGTATGATTGGCCGTTTTTCACTTGATGATCTTACAAAAAGAGCCGAAATGCGAAGCCAGAAATCACCTTGCTCGTAGCTCCACCGACGAATCTTAGGAGCCCCACCGTCAACATTCGCTCCTACCTTTCGGTACAGACGCAGTGCGTGCCGAACGAAAACATCGACATTGGTCTGCCCTCCCGGTGAGGACGCCGAGGACGGTCGGGACGCTATCTCTCCGACTTCGATCATGTTGGCGGGTTTAGTTTCGGACCGAATACCCGATGGGCGAAAGACACGGTTCCGCAGTTCGATTGATTAGGTTTGGCGCCGCGGTCTGGGAGATGGCCGCCACCTTCGCGGCGGCGCCCGGCTTTCCCCAGGAGAGCAATACCACTGGGCCGAGACTAAAGCTTGGTACCGACGGTTTAGGGAGAGCGCGCTGGACGCATATTCGAAGTGGATCAACGCTCCCGAGGGCACCAATCAATGGCTCTTCGGAACAGTGTCTTCCGCAGATCGATCATTCATTCGCCGATCAGCGAAGTTTATTCAATGAAGCGTCGATAGCAATCGAATCCGACGACCGATGGTCTCCTTGATTAGGAATATCCTGCGATGACAATGATTTCCTGCGACATGCGCTATGGCCGTACCGACCAACAGAAGCGCGCTCTCGCGGCCGGGCTCCTTCGGGTTATCAGCGAAGCGACCGGCGAGGCCGCAACCGACATCTTCTTTGTTATCCGTGAGGGCCGAGGAATCAATTTCGTGGAGCATGGCCACCATTTGCCGGAATACACCGACGGGGCCGCGGACGACAAAGATCTCATCAGCCACCTTAACCAATCCCTGTAGACTGGATTACGCCGATGCCCTTCATTCAATGCCACATCTCGTCCGGCCTTTCACAAGCGCGCAAGCGGCAGCTCATTCGCGATATCGTCACCGTGACGCATGAGGCTATCGACTCCGATCCAGCAATCATCAACGTGATCTTGCACGAGCATCCAGAAGTAAACCTCAGCGTTTCCGGCCGAACCAATGACAAGCCGACGACCCGCCGCCCCCTTCGAATCGTCAAACCCCGTAAAGGCTGAATAACGATTTGAGAAGTTCAACTCATTTCTTGAAATAGGACTGCATTTTCTGATGTCTTCGCATCGCCGTGCAATCGCACGACGGCGCGACGCGACGAGCGTTCCCGCCTCACAGTCGTAGTCAGTCGTACCGCGGTGCCTGCCATTGCCGTCACCGAACTTGGAACCGTAACGTCGCGATCAATAGACGATATATAACTACGGGATCGCGCGACCTCTCGATGCGTCCCGTCAGTCGAGCGGCAAATTCGTGCCGGCGTGGTGCCCCAAGGGGCGTCAGCCCGGCAAGTTCCATGATCGGTCCCCTATCATCGATAGTCCGTCGGTGCCTGCCCGTCGCCGAATGATGACGTGCGCTGGATAGCACGATCCCGCACATAGGCGTTCGGGGGCGCCATTAGCGCGACTAATTCCGCCCGCTGTGATGAGCCCCAACAGGCAGTCTGCCAAGCGATCTGACACGTCCGTCTGCCAATCAATCGCCGAACGGAAGAGTGTCTGCCGAACGGCCAATCTTCACCCTCTGCAAGCGTGATCGTAATTCTCAGCGATACAGCACCGCATGGCCAGCTCGCCCGTGCTGCCGAGAATTCAGCAACCGTCCCGAGGTGTATCATGGATACCGGATTGAATGCCGAACGTGCGACAAGCTCATCACAAGGGGCCACATCGGACCGCCCGGCGCGCCAACCACGATCCGCGGTCGAGCGCATCGCCGCCTTTGCCGTCTCGGCCCGATCAGAACACCTAACGCCGGAAATTCGGCAACTCTACAAGCGTAACATTCTCGACAGCGTCGCCTGCGCGATCGCAGCCTTGTCTGGCCGGCCATTCGCCGCTCTGCGCGACCAGTTCGACGAATACCGCGCCCCTGGCCGATGCACGCTGGTTGGAGGCGGCAAGACCTCGTTGGATCAGGCGGCACTCTTCAACTCCAGTCTGACGCGCTACGTCGATCTCCTTGATAGTTACATGTCGCCAGGCGGTTTGGCGCATCCGAGCGACAATTTCGGCACTGTCCTGGCGGCGGCGGAATACGTAGACGCCTCCGGCGAGGATTTCATGCTCGCCTTGGCGGTCGCGTACGAAGTTCAATGCCGCTTCACGGCGGTCGTTCCGGTGATGACGCTGGGCTTCAACCATGCTCTGCAGCTCGCGATGTCTACTGCCGCGGCAACCGGCAAGCTCTTTGGCCTCTCCCCCGAGCAGATTGCGAACGCGATTTCAATTGCGAGTGCCGATAACGTCTCTCTCGCCTGCATTCACGTCGAACCCGTATCGCAGTGGAAAGGGTTCTCGCCGGGCTGGACCGGGATGCATGCGGTCTATGCAACCTCGATGGCCAAACGTGGGTTCACCGGACCGCGCGGTCTGTTCGAGGGGCCGAAAGGTCTGGAACAGATGTTCGGCGGACCGATCCTGGTGGATTGGGATGACCCCTCACTCGATTTCGTCAAACAGACGGTTCTCAAGAAATACTGCTCGCTCATCCACGGCCAGCCGGTGATCGAAGCGACCATGGATCTGCGTCGGCGCCATAGCCTACGCGCGGCCGACATCGAGCACGTGCGTTGCGACACCTTCCTGGCAGGCTACGACTTCGCCGGCGGCGGCAATTACGGACCGAAGGATAATCCCTGGCACAAGGAACAGGGCGACTACAATCTGAAGTTCCTCATTTCAGCGGCGTTGCTCGACGGGCAGGTCGGGCCGGACCAACTGACCGACGAGCGAGTTCAGGCGCCCGATGCTCAGGCGATGGTCGCCCGGATCGAGTGTCACCCCGATCCGCGGCTCTCGGCGCGCTTCCCGGAGGAGCTCGGAGCCCGGATCGCGGTGCGGACGAAAGACGGCCGCGTCCTGGAGGCCGAGCACCTCGGCTACGAGGGCGGCCTCGCCAATCCCATGTCGTGGGATCGAGTCGTCGAGAAGTTTCACTGGCTTAGCGAGGCCTACGCAGATGACAGCCTTCGCGGCCGGATTATCGAAGCCGTGTGGCAGCTCGATACGCGGCCAATATCGGAATTGATGGAACTGCTGGGCCAGGTAAAGCCGGTTAAGTGGTTTCCGACCAGTCACCCGGGCATTCAGTAGCGCCTCCTCGCTCGAGGCGAGGATCGCGCGCCCTCTCCCGCCACTCATCAAGGAACAGCGGGGGCCGAGGCAAACGCCTTCCGACATTCTTTGTAGAACCACATCCTTTCCGGAGTAACGAGCATGGATGTCTCTCACGAAATCTTCGGCGAATTTGACTACATCGTAATTGGGGCTGGCAGCGCGGGCTGTGTCCTCTCCAACCGCCTCACTGAAGATTCTCGCAGCAAGGTTCTGCTGCTTGAGGCGGGCGGCCAGGATGACTATATCTGGGTACATATTCCTGTCGGCTATCTCTACACGATGGGCAATCCTCGCACGGATTGGTGCTTCAAAACGGAGCCGGAGGCACATCTCGTCGACAAGCGGATCGCCTATCCGCGCGGTCGTGTCCTCGGCGGCTCTTCGTCCATCAACGGCATGATCTACATGCGTGGCCAGAGCGCCAACTACGATGGCTGGCGCCAGGCGGGGAATGTCGGCTGGGGCTGGGACGACGTCCTCCCGTATTTCATGAAATCCGAAGATCACTTCGCCGGCGCCAGCGATTTTCACGGCGCAGATGGCGAGCTCCGCATAGAGCAGCAACGGCTTCATTGGGAACTACTCGAGGGATTTCGCGATGCCGCGGAGGAGTACGGCATTCCGAAAATCGAGGATTTCAATCGAGGCGACAACACGGGCTCGTCGTACTTCCAGGTCACCCAGAAAAATGGCTGGCGATGGAGCGCGGCGGACGCGTTCCTGCGCCCTGCCCTGCGCCGCCCCAATCTCAGACTCCAGACCCATGCTCTAGTCCGGCGGATCCTTCTCGAAGGCGGTCGCGCCGTCGGGGTGGAGTTCGAGGTAGACGGGCACGGATTCATCGCCCGGGCGCGCCGCGAGGTCGTATTGTCGGGTGGCACGATAGGGTCGCCTGCGATACTCGAACGGTCAGGCATCGGCGACGGCGCCCGGCTGAATGCGCTCGGCATCGACACGGTCCGGCACCTCCCGGGCGTCGGTGAAAACCTCCAGGATCACCTACAGATTCGGTGCGCTTATACGGTAGAGGGCGTCGATACGCTGAACACGCGCGCGCAATCCTGGTGGGGCAAGGCGATGATCGGCCTCGAGTATGTGCTCAGCCACTCCGGCCCCATGGCCATGGCGCCGAGCCAGCTCGGCATCTTCACGAAGTCAGACCCACGCTTCGCCGCTCCGAACCTCCAGTACCACATTCAACCACTCAGCCTCGCCGCCTTCGGCGGCGACCTCGACCCGTTTCCGGCGTTCACGGCGAGCGTGGCCAATGTGCGTCCCGAGAGCCGCGGCGCCGTGCACATCTTGTCCGCTGACCCCGCCGAAGCACCTGCCATCCGGCCGAATTTCCTCTCGACCGAGAGCGATCGGATCGTCGCGGTCGAATCAGTGCGCCTGACGCGGCGGATCATCGAGCAGCCAGCCATGGCACGTTTCAAACCGCACGAGTTCCGACCCGGTCCCGCGTTTGAAGCGGAGGCAGATCTGCTGCGAGCGATCGGCGAAATCTCCACGACCATCTTTCACCCTGTCGGGACCGCGGCGATGGGGAGCGGCGCGGAGGCGGTCGTGGACCATCAGTTGCGCGTCCACGGCTTGGACGGGCTTCGGGTCGCTGACGCGTCGATCATGCCAACCATCACGTCGGGCAACACAAATGCGCCATCGATCATGATCGGAGAAAAAGCGGCCGCCATGATTCTCGAGGCGGCCACTCGAGTGACGGTTCCAACCGCGATCCGTCAATCTCTAACTGCAGCCTGAACACCTCAGGAGGGAGCGAACGATGCCCTTGCTTCAATTTCACGTTTTCGCCGGTCGGAGCGACCAGGAACTAGCGGCGCTCCTCGACGCCGCCCATCGGGTGGTCTTGGATGTCCTCCAAGCACCTGAGCGCGATCGTTACCAGATCGTCCACGAGTACAAGCCGAGCCATGTTCGGTTCGAGGACACGGGCCTCGGGATCGAGCGCTCCGAGAAATTCGTGCTGCTCCAGATGACCACAAGGCGGCGCCTGACCGACGAGAAAACGGAGTTCTACCGCAAGCTCTGCGCCGAACTCGAGCAGTCCTGCGGCATCAATCCGTCCGACGTGATGGTTAGTATCGTCGAAAACACCGACGCCGACTGGTCATTCGGCCTCGGCCGGCCTCAGTTTCTAACGGGCGAACTACAAGGGGCCACCCAAGGCGACAGCGCCTCGCCGGAGCGCCCGACATGAGCGCTCTTCCATCCGATGCCCTGCAAAAGCCACCGCTCGACGGCATTACCGTCATTGATATGTCGCGCGTTCTCTCGGGGCCATACTGCACGATGGTCCTCGCCGATCTCGGCGCGAGGGTCATCAAAATCGAGCGGCCCGACATCGGCGACGATACCCGCCAATGGGTTCCCTATGTGGGAGGCCGGTCGGGCTACTTCATGGCATTCAATCGCCACAAGGAGAGCATCGCGCTTGACTTGAAAAGCCCGTATGACCGCGAAATCTTCGACTCGATCTTGGCCGCGGGTGATGTCATCGTCGAGAACTTCCGTCCAGGCGTGATGGATCGCCTGGGTTACGGTTGGGACGCGCTGTCAAGTCGTCACCCGCGACTGGTCTACGCCTCCATTTCCGGCTATGGCGACAGCGGTCCGCTGCGTGACCAACCGGCCTACGACATGATTATCCAGGCGGTCGGGGGCGCCATGAGCCTGACGGGTGAACCCGACGGTCCGCCCCTGAGAGTTGGCCCGTCCATCGCCGATCTCGGGGCGGCAGTGTTCGCGACCATCGGAATTTGCGCCGCCTTGACGGCTCGAGCACGGACCGGGCGTGGCCAGAGGGTCGACATCGGCATGCTCGACGGCCAGGTCGCCCTGCTAGAGCACGCCCTTGCGCGCGTCGCGCTTGAACCCGAAGTGCCGAGCCGGACCGGCGCTCATCATGCCACACTTGCGCCATTCGGGGCCTTCCAGGCGTCGGACGGCAATATCGTCATTGCCGCGGCGAACGATACTTTGTTCGGCGCGCTTGCCGCCGCCCTCGGCCGCCCGGAACTCGCGGACGACCCGCGCTTTCTCACCAATGATCGTCGCGTAGCGAATCAGGCCGCGCTCCAGACGACGATCGACCACGTCCTCGGCGGACGGACGGTGAACGAGTGGGTCGCGACCCTTCAGGCGGCCGAGGTTCCCTGTGGGCCGATCAACACTGTCGACAAGGTGCTGCAGGATCCCCAACTCCACGCCCGTGACATGTTCATCTCGGTCTCAGACGCGGACGGGAACACGATTCAAACTGCCAACAATCCGATCCGGCTCTCTGCCGCCGGCGAGCGCCGGAAGACGGCGCGTTCACCGCTTCTCGACGAGCACCGCGAGGCCCTCATCCAGGAGTTTATGACCACCAATGGCCACACCAAACTGAGCCATATCCGCCAGTTCAAACCGAGCGACGATGTCGATCTCTCATTCGTCGACCTGGCGATGCAACCTTAGGAGTCCAGTCATCATGCCAGATGGAAACAACTCGTCTCAAACCGACGGCTACGAGACGATCAAGGTGGAGACAGTGGGCCGCGTCGGCCTGGTGCACCTCCACCGGCCGAAGAACCTCAATGCGCTCAACGCCCAACTCTCCCACGAACTTCTTGACGCTTTGCGCCGGTTCGACCAGGACGATGCGATCGGCGTCATGATCGTCACCGGCTCTGAACGCGCATTCGCCGCCGGGGCCGACATTGCGGAAATGGCGCGCAAGTCCCCCGTGGAACTGCGCGCAGAGAATTACTTCGGCGCTTTCGACGAGATTGCCAGACTCTCAAAACCCATCATCGCCGCCGTATCAGGCTATGCACTGGGCGGCGGTTGTGAACTCGCCCTGCTCTGCGACATTATCATCGCGGCCGAGAGCGCTCAATTCGGGCAGCCTGAGATCAAGCTGGGCATACTGCCGGGCATCGGCGGATCGCAGCGGCTGGCTCGAGCCGTCGGCAAATCACTTGCGATGGAGTTGGTTCTGACAGGGCGGATGATGCCTGCAGCAGAAGCCAAGGCGGCCGGTATGGTTGCCTCGGTCGTGCCACAGGACAACCTCATGCAAGAGGCACTGCGCCTTGCGAACACGATCGCCGAGTACAACTCGCCGGCTGTCCGTTCTGCCAAAGAAGCGGTTAACCGAGCATACGAATCCAGTCTGGCGGAGGGTATCCTGCATGAACGACGGTTATTCCAGGCGGCCTTCGCCACCGAAGGCCAGCGTGAGGGAATGAACGCCTTCCTTGAGAAGCGCGCACCCATTTTTTCTCACCGTTGAGCGGAAGCAAACAGCAATGGCGAGACAGCCAAGCAAAGCTTTCAGACGGCCAGACGCCATGACCATGGGCACGGATCTCCCGCTCGGTTTTTTCGAACACCTCGTCGTCGAGGGCCCCGACGCTGTCATCTACGCCGACGCGGCGGGGGTCATCCGCTACTGGAACGTGGCCGCTACGCGCATCTTCGGCTTTGCCGAAAGCGAGGCGATTGGCGAGCCACTCGATCTGATCATCCCGGGGCGCCTGCGCGCTCGGCATTGGGAGGGTTACAACAAGGTCATGGATGGCGCCCCAAGCCACTATGGCAGCGGTGCGTTGCTGGCAGTGCCGGCGCGCCACAAAGAGGGCCGACAGATTTCGGTCGAGTTCACGATGCTCCCCCTCCACAGTGATACAGGGGTCCTTCTCGGCATTGCCGCATTCCTACGCGATGCGACAACGCGGTTCGAGGAGTTTCGCACGCTGCGCCGCGAACTGGCCGCGTTGAAGCAAGAAAGCTGATATCGGTAGACATGGGCGGGGCGGCGACGCCTCTTCGAGGCTAGGCCGCCGCGTCGTGAACAAGTCACGCCGAGGACGTGCGAATAAGTCACCGAGCTTGCTATCTGCACGCTTCACCGCGACCCGTCGGATGGAGCCTAGTTGCTTAGCC
>CAIUCF010000904.1 GCA_903897565.1 uncultured Rhodospirillales bacterium
AGCGATGTCGGTCAGCCCGCACAGCGCCATCGTCGCTTCCAACTCGCGCAGGATCAGCTCCAGCGACCGGGTGACGCCGGTCTCGCCGAGCGCGCCCAGCCCATACAGGAAGGCGCGGCCGATCATGACGCCTCGGGCGCCGAGCGCCAACGCCCGCAGCACGTCCTGGCCGCTGCGGATGCCGCCATCCATCAGGATCTCGGTGCGACCAGCCACCGCCTCGGCGATCGCCGGCAGGGTGCTGATGCTGGAGGGCGCACCGTCGAGCTGGCGGCCGCCATGGTTGGAGACCACGATCGCATCGGCCCCGGCCTCGACCGCGAAGCGGGCGTCGGTCGGATCCATGATGCCCTTGACGATCAGCTGGCCCGCCCATTGCCGGCGGATCCAGCGCACATCCTCCCAGGTCACGCTCGGGTCGAACTGGCGCGACACCCATTCGGCGAAGCTCGAGGTATCGGCAACGCCGGCGGCATGGCCGACGATATTGCCGAAGCTGCGTCGCGAGGTCTTGAGCATCTCCAGGCACCAGCCGGGCCGCGACATCATCGACCAGAGACCGGCGACGGACGGCTTCGGCGGCACGGAGAGCCCGTTCTTGATGTCGCGGCCGCGCAGGCCCTGGATCGGCAGGTCGAGCGTCAGCACCAGCGCCGAACAGCGCGCCTCGCGAGCGCGATCGATCAGCCGGGCGATGAACACCCGGTCGCGCATGATGTAGAGCTGGAACCAGAACGGCGTCGGCACCGCCGCGGCGACATCCTCGATCGAGCAGATGCTGACCGTCGACAGGGTGAAGGGCACGCCGAACGCGGCGGCGGCACGCGCCGCGAGGATTTCGCCATCGGCATGGACCATGCCCGCCAGCCCGGTCGGCGCCAGGGCGACCGGCATCCGCGCCGGCGCGCCGAGCAATGTCGCCGCCGCACTGATGGCCTCGACATTGCGGGCCACCCGCTGCCGCAGCAGCAGCCGGTCGAGATCCACTGCGTTCGCGCGATAGGTCGCCTCGGTCCAGGAACCGCCATCGACATAGTCGTAGAACAGCTTCGGCACGCGCTTGCGCGCCAGCGCCTTCAGGTCCGCGATACTGGTGATGGCGGCGGCCATGGTCAGGATCCGGCGATCAGGGTCGAGCGCTGCTCGCCGAGCCCGGAAATGCCGACGCGCAGCACCTGACCCTCCCGCAGATATTCCGGCGGCTTCTGGCCCATACCGACCCCGGCCGGCGTCCCGGTCGCGATCACGTCGCCCGGCTGCAGGCTCATGAACTGGCTGACATAGGACACCAGCTCGGCGACGCCGAAGATCATGTCCCGGGTCGTGCCGTGCTGGCGGCGGACGCCGTCGACCTCGAGCCAGAGCGACAGCGCCTGCGGGTCGCCCACGTCGTCGGCGGTCACCAACCAGGGGCCGAGCGGCGCGAAGCCATCGGCCGACTTGCCCTTGTCCCACTGCCCGCCGCGCTCCAGCTGGAACGCGCGCTCGGAAACGTCGTTGACGATGCAATAGCCGGCAACATGCGCCAGCGCCTCCTCCGCCGAGACATATTTCGCAGGCGTGCCGATGACGACGCCGAGTTCGACCTCCCAGTCGACCTTGGTCGCGCCCCGCGGCATCGCGATCGGATCATGGGGTCCGTTGATCGCACTCGTGGCCTTCATGAACAGGATCGGCTCCTTGGGCAGCGCCATCCCGGATTCTTTGGCGTGGTCGGTATAGTTCAGCCCGACGCAGACGATCTTGCCGACACTGCCGATGCAGGCGCCGAGCCGGGTGCCGTCCGCCACCAGCGGCAGGCTCAGGATATCAACCTCGGCGACCCGCGCCAGCGCCGCCGGCGACAGCGCGGCGCCGGCCCAATCGGCGATCGCGCCGTCGAGGCTGCGAACGCGCCCCGCGGTGTCGATAATTCCGGGACGCTCCGCACCCTTCTCTCCCCAACGCACCAGTTTCATCTCGCGCTTCCCTCCCTGACACTACCGGCACGCTACGCCCGCCAAAGTGGCGCGGTCAAGATATAAATGTACATTGCATGGACTATACGAAACTTGCCCCTCGCTGCCTTCACAGATCGGCCTTTGGCACAATGTTCCCTCGTGATCCCCGCGAAGGCGGGGATCCACACTGACGTCTCAAACGCGAATACGCCAAGGCGTCAAGAAACCGATCCGGGGCGCCTTGGCGTCTCGGCTGGTCCTAGATTCTGGATCCCCGCCTTCGCGGGGATGACGGCTGATTGTTAGTTTGCCTGACCCCTCACGACTTCCAAGGCCGCGTTGACAGGATTCCCGGGCGCCGCTACTCAGATCCTTGCCATGCCAGACTCGATTGAAAAGCAGTCCGTCCAGGAACGTGCCTATCTCCTGCTGAAGGCGATGATCGGCGATGGTCGGCTGATGCCCGGGCAAAAGCTGCTAGAGGCGCAGATCGTCAAGGCGTTCGGCATCAGCCGCTCGCCCGCCCGCTACGCCCTGAAAGCCTTGTGCGACGAGAGCCTCGTGAAAGAAGCGCAGGGGCGCGGCTACGAGGTCGTCGGCAGCGCCGCCGCCAAGCCCGGCCCGAAGGCAGTCATCGAGCCGACCGCGATCGCCTCGGTCGCGCGCTGGGAGACGATCTACGGCCAGGTCGAGCGCGAAATCTGCTCGCGTATGCTGTTCGCCGATATCCGCATCGTCGAGGATCGTCTCGCCGCGCAGTTCGGCGTCAGCCGCACCGTCGCCCATGACGTGCTGTCGCGCATGCACAGCGTCGGCCTGATCGCCAAGGACCGCTTCGGGCGCTGGGTGGCCCGCCGAGTGACACCTGACCAGACCCATCATCTCTATGAATTGCGCTGGCTGCTGGAGCCGGAGGCGCTGCGCCAGGCGGCCGGCCATGTCCCGCCGGGTTATCTCGCGGCGGCGCGTGACAGTGTCCGCGACGCGCTCGACGGTTTCCCGCGCGAGGGGTTCGATATGGAGACGGTCGAGACCGACCTCCACGTCACCCTGCTGTCGTATTGTCCGAATGGCGAAATCCTGCAGGCCCTGGCGCGCACCCGCATGCTGTTCGCGCCGACGCGGCATCTGTTCGATCCGGTGCTGCAGATCCCGTTGAATCTGATCGCCGACGCCCTGCGCGAGCATCTCGAGATTTACGAACTTCTGCTGCAGCAGAAACCCGCCACGGCGGCGGCGGCGCTGGCGGCGCATCTGAAACACGCCGATGCCCGCTGGCTCGAGCGTTTCGCGGGGGCCGGAGAGGCGAGCCTGGCGGCCCCGCCGCCCTATCTGTCCCGGCTGTGACCGGCTCGCCGTCGCTGTACCTGAAATTCTATTCCGGCGCTATTTAAGGCTGAGAATATAATCGACCATCTGCGCGGCTTCGACATCGTCGACCGGCACGCGAACGGCTTCGGGCGGCATCCGGGTCGATCCCCAGTGGTAGGGCATCTCACCGGCATCCGGACCGGTCCCGGTATGAATGATGTTGATGAGCATGAGCCGGCCGTTCTGGAAACCGGCGAAGCTCATGGCGATGTGACGGAACGACGGGCCGATCCGATCCTTCTTGACGTCGTGGCAGACCATGCAGTCCTTGGCCTTCAGCAAGGCCTTCACCGATTCGCCATGGGCGGGAGAGGCGAGGAATGCGAGGGCGATCACGATGGCCGTCTGCGAGATTTTCATGGCGATCCTCCGGAGTGTCGGAACGGGCAAATCATCGAGGAAAATCCTCAGATATTTCAAGTGTTCCCTGCAGAGAACAAGGCTCGCAACCTACCGTCCCGATACAATCCCGCGTATACGTATTAACGCCTATACGACCAGCGCCCGGTTCGTAACATAAGATGCGCTGCGTTGGCGCCGCGCCGGCGACGCGAAGAGGCCGTGAACGATGATGAACTCGACGACGGGTAGTACCGAGCGGGCGCCGGAGCAGATCGGCGCCGGAGAGGTCTGGAATCAGCCGCTCGCTGAGCTGCTGACGCGGTTGAGTACGACCGAGGCGGGCCTCGACAGCCGCGAGGCTGCGGCGCGGCTGGAGCAGTTCGGCCGCAACGACGCGGCGACGGCCAAAGCTGAACCGCTCTGGTTGCAGTTCCTGTCACGATTTCGCAGCCCGCTGGTCATCATTCTTTTGGTCGCCAGCGCGCTCTCGGCGGCGACCGGGGATATCGCCAGCTTCGTCATCGTCATGACCGTGGTAACGGCCAGCATCACACTCGATTTCGTCCAGGAGGTCCGCGCGCAAAACGCCGTCGAGGCGCTGCGCCGCTCGGTCGCGATCCAGGCGACGGTCCGCCGCGATGGCGCGTCGCTTTCCTTGCCGGTCGATCAGCTCGTACCCGGCGACATTATCGAGCTCATCGCCGGCGACCTGATCCCGGCAGACTCGCGGCTGATTTCGAGCCGCAATCTCTACGTCAACCAGGCGCTGCTGACCGGCGAGCCCTACCCGGCGGAAAAGCAGGCGAGCGATCAGGCCAGCGACACCGACAGCCCGGCCGATGCTGACAATTCGGTGTTCGCCGGTACCTCGGTCATCAGCGGCACGGCCACCGCCGTGATCTGCCGGACCGGGGCGCGGACGGCGCTGGGCAAGCTCTCGACCAGCCTCGCGGAAAAGCCGCCGGCCACGGCCTTCGTTGTCGGCATCCGTCGCTTCGGCATGCTGATCATGCGGCTGACGGTGTTCATGGTGCTGTTCGTGCTGGTGGTGAACATCTCGGTCCATCGGCCGGTGCTGGAATCGCTGATGTTCGCGCTGGCGCTGGCCGTCGGCCTGACGCCGGAACTGCTTCCGATGATCGTGACCGTGACCCTGGCCCGCTCCGCCATGGAACTCGCCAAGCGCAAGGTGATCGTCAAGCGGCTGTCTTCCATCCACGACCTCGGCGCGATGGACATGCTGTGCACTGACAAGACCGGCACCCTGACCGAGGCGCGGATCGAACTCGTGCGGACCATCGATGGGCGCGGCCAGGAAAGTGCCCGTGCCTATGCCTATGCCTTCGTCAACAGCCAATTCGAAAGCGGCATGAAGAGCCCGCTCGACGAGGCGATCCTGGCGGCCCACCCCATTGCGATCGCCGACTGGAAGAAACTCGACGAAGTCCCGTTCGATTTCGAGCGCCGGCGCGTCTCGGTCCTGGTCGAGCATGCGGGCGAACGCCGCCTGATCGTGAAGGGCGCACCAGAAGAATTGCTGCGGCTGTGCGACCATTACGAGGATGCGGACGGGGTCGCCCAGCCTCTCGATGCCGAGACAAGACGAGCCTTCCAGGCCTGCCTCGATGGCCTCGGCGCCGAGGGCTTCCGCGGGCTCGGCATCGCCACGCGCATCATCGCCACGGAGCGCGACGTGATCGAGCGCACCGATGAATGCGATCTGGTGTTCTCGGGCTTCGCCGTCTTTCTCGATCCGCCGAAGGTCAGTGCCGGCAAGACCATCCAGGCCATGGCGGCGGCCGGCGTCGCTATCAAGGTGCTGACCGGCGACAACGAGCTGGTGAGCCGCCATGTCTTCGGCGAAATCGGCGTGCCGGTCACCGGCGTGCTGACCGGAGAGGCGTTGAGCCATCTGTCGGACGAGGCCCTGATCGGCCAGCTTCCCAACGTCAATCTGTTCTGCCGGGTCAATCCACAGCAGAAGCATCGCGTGCTCCTCGCCCTCAAGCGGCTCGGCCATGTCGTCGGCTTCCTCGGCGACGGCATCAACGACGCCCCGGCCCTGCATGCCGCCGACGTCGGGATCTCCGTCGACGGCGCCGCCGACGTCGCCCGCGCCGCCGCCGATCTCATCCTGCTCGAACATGATCTGTCGGTGGTGCGCGAGGCGGTGACCTATGGCCGGCGCACGGTCCAGAACGTCTCGAAATACGTGCTGATGGGCTCGAGCTCGAATTTCGGCAATATGTTCAGCATGGCCGGGGCCGCGCTGTTCCTGCCGTTCCTGCCGATGCTGCCCATCCAAATCCTGTTGAACAACCTGCTCTACGACGTCTCCGAGATCGCCATCCCGTTCGATTACGTCGACGCCGAAGCGGTGGCACGCCCCACCAAATGGGACGTGAAACTGATCGAACGCTTCATGCTCGTCTTCGGGCCGGTCAGCTCAGTGTTCGATTTCCTGACATTCTACGTCCTGCTCTACCTCGTCGGCGCCAACGAGGCGCAGTTCCAGACCGGCTGGTTCATCGAGTCGATGACGACGCAGATATTCGTCGTCTTCGCGATCCGCACCCGGCGGCGCTTCTTCCAGAGTCGGCCGCATCCACTGGTGCTGGGCATGGCGCTGGCCGCGGTGGCGATCGCCGTGGCATTTCCGCTCTTGCCCCTCGGCCATTGGTTCGGCTTCGTGCAGCCGCCGACCAAGTTCTTCGTCTATCTGACCGCCGGCACGATCGCCTATCTCGCGATCGTCGAGGCCGTAAAGGGCGTGTTCTATCGCGCCCACGCCAATCAGATTTGACCCCGGCAATCGGCGTCGACCGGCGCGGTCGATCTGGCGCAAAATGCGCGGACGCGGTAATGTAATCGGACGGAGGGGACGCATCGCTGGAGCGCATGCAAGCCCCCGTTCAGTGAGGCCGATAGGCTGTCACGGGCCGACCGAGTGCTTCTTCGGTGCGATGCGCCAAAATGAAGCTCCGTTGATCCAGATCAAGAGCCGTCGCCTGCGTTGGGCATAGACTGCGTAAAGCAAGAAAAGCGTGGATCGAGGATGCGGCTTTTGCGGCGCTGCCGGACGGAATCCTGTACCGCTCGATAAAGACCGCCTCCGCAATGACGGAGGAGAACGACCATGACGCCGGATCTCTACGCCTCTCGGAAACGGATCGCCTGCGAATACTTGGCGAATTACGACTTCGGCCCGCCGGTATGCGGCAACGACGACTGGGTCGAAAACATGCGCGACTCGCTCAGCTGCCGGGTCCAGATTGATAGTCGCGAAAAGAAACGCCATCTGACGTTCAGGGTGATTTTCACGCCAGAGTCCGATCGTGTCCGCAACGTCGAAGTCGCGGAAACGCTGCCGCTGATGTGATGCCCTTGCGGCGCTCGGCGCCCCGCGGGATCGTCACGGCGCAAACCTGACCGGGGACGGCAGCGCCGGCACCCGGCCAGTCTTGTGGCCGCCTGCTCAAATAGCCTGGCCGCCGGACACTTCGATCCGTTGCGCGTTTATCCATTTGTTGTCTTCGGACAGCAAGCTCGCGATCATCGGCCCGATATCATCCGGCTGTCCGACCCGGCCCAGCGCCGTCATGTCCGCGAACAGCTTGTTGACGTCGGCATTATCGCGAACGACGCCACCGCCGAAATCGGTCTCGATCGCGCCCGGCGCGACCGTGTTGACCGCGATCCCGCGCCCACCCAGTTCCTTGGCCAAGTATCGGGTCAGCACTTCGACCGCGCCCTTGACTGCGGCATAGGCGGCGTAGCCGGGAAACGACGTCCGCGTCAGGCCGGAGGACAGGTTGACGATCCGGCCGCCATCGGCGATCAGCGGCAACAAGGTCTGGGTCAGAAAGTAGACCCCCTTGAAGTGGACATCGACCAGCCTGTCGAACTGCACCTCGGTCGTCTGACCGATCAGGGCATAGTCGCCATGACCGGCATTGTTCACCAGATGATCGAATGTGTCGCGCGACCAGGTCTGGCGCAGCGCCGCCCGCAGACGTTGAGCGAACTCGGCGAAAGCCGCGGCATCGCCAGTGTCGAGCTGGAACGCGACCGCCTTGCGGCCCATCCCCTGGATCTCGGCAACCACCCCACGCGCATCCTCGGCCCGGGTCTGGTAGGTGAGGATAACGTCGCCGCCACGGCGAGCGACGCTCAGTGCAGTATTGCGACCCAGCCCACGGCTGGCACCGGTAACGAGAGTGATTTTGGTCATGCTTGGACTCCGGAGTGAGTGGCAAGCCCAATATCGATGCCGCGAAGCCGAGATTGTTGCCGGAACCTCGACATTCTTTGCCTATTCCTCCAAGAGGCGCGCGCAATCTCCGGCCATCGAGTAGGCTGACCGCATGTCCACCTTGCGTGATATCGTCCGCCGCTATGCCGAGGCCCATGCCGACGGCTCGGGCTTGGCGCAAACGCCGGTGCCGGGTCTCACGACCGTGCGGGCGACCGCGCCGAGCGGGCTCGTCCACGCGATTTCGCGCCCGCTGGTCTGCCTCGTGCTCCAGGGCGCCAAGCAGGTCACGATGGGGACGCACAGCTTCGCGTTCGCCGCCGGCGACTCACTGCTGATCACGGCGGACGTGCCGACCTTGAACCAGATCACCCGCGCCAGCATCGCCGCACCCTATCTGTCGCTGGTCTTCGAACTCGACGCGGCGGTGATCGCCGAGCTGGCGGTCGAGATGAAAGCCGCGCTCGTCGCAGACCACGCCCCCGTACGGGTTGAGCCGACCGACGCCGAGGTTGCCGATGCAGCGCTGCGGCTGATGCGTCTGCTCGATCGCCCGGCATCGCTCCCGGTACTGCAAGCGCAGTTGGTGCGCGAGCTGCCCTACTGGCTGCTCGCCGGTCGCCATGGCGCGGCGATCCGACGACTGGGCTGGCCCGACAGTCACGCCCAGCGCATCGCGCGCGCGGTGGCGATACTGCGTGCCGAGTTCGCGCGAAGCCTTCGTATCGAGCGTCTGGCGGCCGCAGCCGGGATGAGTCCGTCGTCGTTTCACCAGCATTTCCGGGCGGCAACCTCGCTCTCGCCGCTGCAATTCCAGAAGCAGCTCCGGCTGATCGAGGCGCGCCGGCTGATGCTCTCCGCGGGCGCGACTGCGAGCAGCGCCGCCTTTGCCGTCGGCTACGAGAGTGTCCCGCAATTCACCCGCGAATACGGTCGCATGTTCGGACGGCCGCCGGTGCGCGACACCGGCGTGGCGCGGAGCGGGGCGCTGGAATCGGCCTGACCACCGCCCCAGCGCGCGGGGCAAGAGTGATCCCGAGCTGCTTTATCTCGAGTCGTCTGACCCCGACGCGTCCCTGGCGGCCATCGGTTGCGAGCACATATCGGGTGCAAAGGCGGCTCGGGTGATCAGCGCGCAAAAATCCATGACCTCGTCGGGGGCCAGCGGCCGGCCCCGGGGTTCCGCCATGACATGCTCCTCGTCGCGCAACTGGAACGCAAAGTCACCGTTCGCCCGCTCTTCCACATTGCCGAGCGCCGCGCACAAGCTGACGATCGCGTGCCAGCCCACGTTTCGGGAGAGCGGAAGGCTGAATAAGTCGTCGAGCGTCAGCTGGTCAGCCTGCGATAGCGGCGGCATCTGCTCCGACGGTTGCAGGCGCGACGTCTCGCCAAGCCGAAATTCGCAGGCATGACCTTCCCAGAGTTCCACACTCGGAGCGACCGGCTGGTTATGCGTAGGTGCGGATGGCATCGGGGGCACCGGCCTTGCCCGAGGGCACGAGATACAGATCGATCGTCGAACCGACCTGTCGTGAACGAGCGCTCTTGGCCATATACAGCATGATCCGCCGGGTGATCCCGGTTGTCTCCTCCGCGATGCGGTAGAAACGTCTCGCCTGGTCGGCGTCGATTCGCGCTCGCGCTTCCTGGGAATGGAACGGGATGGAAAACATGGCATCGCTCCTTTCATTCATGTCCGTCCACAACCTGACCGTCTCGGGAGGGGCGGAAAAGACTCGGAATCTACTTATCGGATTGCCTCAGCACGGCGACAGGGGGCGGCCGAAATCTGCGCGATCGGCGCATCCCTCTCCCAAACCGGACCCGATGGCTGGCACGGGTGCTCGTCGCCCGGTCCGCTATGGGATTTTCGGTGGATTTCTCCTACGCCCCAGCTGTAAGGCTGCCCTAGCCCAAGGAGGATTCGATGTTCGAAGCGGTGTTATGGGATTTCGGCGGCGTCATCACCAGCTCGCCCTTCGCGGCGTTCGCTCGCTACGAGGAGCGGCGTGGACTACCGGTGGGTGCGGTGCGGCGGATCAACGCGATCAATCCTGACGACAATGCCTGGGCGCGGCTCGAGCGCAGCGAGATCGACGGTGCCGAGTTCGACCGGTTGTTCGCCGTCGAAGCGCGGTCGCTGGGCTGGGAGATTCCCGGCAATGATATCCTGGCGTTGCTCGCCGGCACGGTACGGCCGCGCATGGTCGCCGCCATCGAGCATTGCAAGGCGCTCGGCTTCAAGACCGGCTGCATCACCAACAACGCACCCGTCGGCCACGGCGCCGGCATGGCCCGCGACGCCGCCGAGGCCGATGCGGTCGCCGCCGTCCTCGCCCGCTTCGACGCCGTCATCGAGAGCTCCAAGGTCGGCCTGCGCAAGCCGGACCCGAAGATCTACCTGATGATGTGCGACCGGCTCGCCATCCAGCCCGCCGCCTGCGTCTATCTCGACGACCTCGGCATCAACTGCAAGGGTGCCGCCTCGACGGGAATGACGGCCATCAAGGTCTGGGACGAGGCCGCGCTGGACGAATTGGGGGCATTGCTCGGCACCCGCTTTCCTGAGTAGCCCGCAAAGCGCCTACAGCCCGAACGGATACGTCTCGTCGTCGCCGGCACGGACCTTGGTCGGTAGCGGTGTCACCGCTCGCGTCTCGTCGAACCAGACGAAGCCGTCATACTGATCGGGCAGGGTGGCGTAGGAGTAGTGACTCCAGCGCTCGGTCTCGGGGCGGTAGATCACGCCGATATAGCGCTCGAGGCGGGGTTCGGCGAGGACGCGGCGGAGCTCGTCATGCTGCCCGCGACGCAGATCGAGCAGGTAGCGTTGCTGACCGACCTGATGACACAGCGCCTCGTAGCTCTCGGGATGTGACGGCCGGATCGTCTTGATCTCCATCGGCGCATCCCATTCCGAAGCCGCCGCGACGGTGCCGGCATGGGTGCCGAAGCCGATCAGTGCCGCAGCGTCGCCATAGGCTTCGCGGCAGAGCTGCCCGATATTCAACTCGCCGCGCTCCATGCCCATGTCGGTGAACCGGGCGTCGCCGATATGGGAATTATGGGCCCAGACCACGGCCTTCTTGTCCGGCCCCGCCCAGGCCAGGATATTCTGCAGGGTCTTGAACATATGGCGGTCGCGCAGGTTCCAGGATTCCTGCGCGCCGTAATACATGACCCGGTAATACCGCTCGGCGTCGCTCACCAGCTGGGCGTTTTGCGTAGCGTCGAAGAACTGCGCCCCATCCTCGCGAGCGTAGCGGAGCTCCTTCTGCAGAAGGTCGACGAGGATTCGCGTCACCGGCTCCTCGCAGATCGCATAGCCCTCCGTCAGCGAGGCCCGGCCATAGGCCGCCGGTTCGCGGGACCAGGGCGCCAGGCAACCGTAACGGCGGCGCGCCAATGCCGCGGCCGCGGGATCGACGCGATCGAGATAGGCCAGCACCGCCGCCATTGACGCCGTCATATTGTAGAGGTCGAGCCCATAGAAGCCGACCCTCTCGGCCGCCGGCTTCTCCGCGTTATGGCCCCGCAGGAAGCCGACGAAACCCTCGACGTCGCGGTTGCGCCACATCCAGGTCGGAAACCGCGAGAATGGCGAGGCACTCATGGCCTGACCCTGGCCGTGGCGAACATAGCGGTCGACCGCGGCGGCATCCGGCCAGTCTGCCTCCACGGCAACGATGGAGAAACCGTGCCGTTCGATCAGGCGGCGCGTGATCGCTGCCCGGGCGCGATAGAATTCCGACGTCCCGTGCGACGCCTCGCCGAGCAGCACGACCCGCGCCCCGGCGAACCGGTCGAAGGCAGCCGCGAAGTCGGGATCGTCCAGGACCGGCAACGGCTCTGCGGCGGCGCGGAGCACGGCAGCGGCAGAACGCGGCGACGGCGAAGGTTCCGGCGGGGCGTGCGACGGCACCCCCAGATAGTGCTGGAACCAGGCGCAGGCCATGTCGGTCATCGCCTCAAGCGTCCCAGGCTCCTCGAACAGATGGCTGGCACCGGGCACGATCTGCAGCAGTTTCTCGCAGGTCAGGCTCGCCAGGGCCCGGCGGTTCAGCGCCAGCACCTGACCGTCGTCGCCGCCCACGATCAGCAGGCTCGGCGCCCGCACTTCGGCCAGGCGCGGCCCGGCGAGATCAGGTCTGCCGCCCCGCGACACCACGGCTGCCACCCGGTCGTGAAGTTCCGCCGCGGCAAGCATGGCGGCACCGGCGCCGGTGCTCGCGCCGAACAGGCCGAGCGGCAGCTCGGCGATGTCCGGCTCGCTCGCGATCCACAGCGTCGCCTCGGCAAGGCGCTGTGCCAGCAGCGGGATGTCGAAGACGTTGCGGCGCTCCCTCGCCTCGTCCGGCGTCAACAGATCGAGCAGCAACGTCGCGAAGCCCTTGGCATTGAGCGTATCGGCGACGGCGATGTTGCGCGGACTGAGCCGGCTCGAGCCGCTGCCATGGGCGAACAGCACGATACCGCGCGGCTGAGGCGGCACGCAGAGATCTCCGGCCAGACCGAGCGGCGGCACCGCGATCTCGCGATGAGAATACCCCGGCCGCGTCCCGGAGAAATCACCCTCGCCCTGCGACCATCCCTGACGCAGCAGGCCGATCGTCTCTTCGTCGCTGAGCTGATGGAAATCGTTGTAGAAGGCGCCGACGCCGCCGAACTGGGTCGCGCTGTGCAGGCACACGACCTCGTCCGCATATTTGCCGATGCCGATCAGCGCCTCCCGCGGCGCCACCGGTATGGCAAGCACGATCCGGGCGGCGCCCTGCCGCCTGATGGCGACCAGCGCGGCCTCGGCAGTCGCACCCGTCGCGAGGCCGTCATCGACGATGATGGCGGTGCGCCCGGCCGGATCGACCCGCGGCCGATCGCCGAGATAGCGGGCGCGACGGCGTTCGAGCTCGCGAAGTTCCCGCTCCCGCGTATGCTTGAGATAGGCATCGTCGGCGCCCGTCAACCGTCTCACGTCGTCATTGACGACGGTATGCGGCGGGTCGCCCTCGACGACGGCGCCGAGCGCCAGTTCCGGAGCGCCCGGCGCGCCGAGCTTGCGCACCAGCACGAGATCGAGCGGTGCCCGGAGCACTCGCGCGATCTCGACGGCAACCGGAACGCCGCCGCGCGGCAACGCGTAGACGACCGGACGGTCCAGCGACATATCCGCAAGCCGGGCTGCCAATTGGCACCCGGCGTCGGCGCGATCGGTGAATTTAAGGTGATAATCTGCCATGACGTGATCCTAGGCCACCGCGGTGCCAGGACGCTTTAATTTAGATCAAGTACCCGCCCCTCCGCTACCCAGGCGCGAAGGCGGCGCTGGCGACCGCGGTATTCATGAAGTCCCGGAAGCGCAGCCACTTGCCGTCGGCGACGGTAATGACGTGGACGAATTCGGACTCGATCGGCCGGCCGGTGGCGCGGGCGGTGAGGCGGAGATGCCCGATGACGACGATCTTGTCGCCGTCCTCGATGAAGTCTTCGGCCTCGAACTGATGGATATCGACCGACTCCAGCACGGTCTCGAAGAACCTCCGCGCCTCGGCAAATCCGCGATACGTTCCGGCGTAGGGGATCACTGCCGGTCCGTAGAACTCGATCACGATCTCGTCATGGAGCAGCGCGACGATGCTGTCGACGTCCCCCGTGCCGAAGGCGGCGAAGATCGCCTGGGTGACCTGGAGTGGAGAATTCGTCATGTTGACAGCCTCTCGTCGCGACAGAGTGAAGGACAGAATGTTCGTCTCCGGACCGTGCGTCAGCTGGCTGACCCCCTGCCAGGCGATCGGCGCCGCACGCTCAATACGGTCGTAACGCGCCAGCAGTTCCGCGACCGTCAGCTCCGCCTCGAGCCGCGCCAGCGCGGCGCCGACGCAGCGATGGATGCCATAGCCGAAACTCAGATGGCGGTTGCCGTTTTCGCGATCGAGACGGAAACGATAGGGTTCGGGGAAGACCGCGGGGTCATAATTGGCGGCACCGAAGAAACATGCGACCCAGTCACCCGTCTTGATCTCGGCACGGCCGATGGTGACATCGCGCGTCGCCACCCGGAACAACCGCTGCGGCGGGCCGTAGAAGCGCAGGGATTCCTCGTAAACCGCGCCGAATCGCGCCGGGTCGTGGCGCAGCGCCGCCCAGGTCTCGGGAAAATCGGCGAGCGCGGCGAAGAGATTGCCGAGCATGAACGTCGTGGTCTCGGCGCCGGCGACCGTCGCCGTGAGGCAGAAGCGAATGACCTCGTCACGGGTCAGCCGCTCGCCGTCGACCTCCGTAGTGATGAAGGCGTCGAGCAGGCTCGTATTCGGGGCAGCCCCGGCGCCGAGCGCCGCGACCCGGCACGCGACGTGACCCGCATAGAAATCGACGATCTCGGCATTACAACGCAACCGCTCCGCCGGCGCCAGGTCCGCGGAAAGCATGAAGGCTGTGGCCCAGCGGCGGATATCCTCGACCCGTTCGTCCGGCACGCTCAGCATCATGGCGAGCACCCGCGCCGGAAGCAACGCGCAATAGCCGTCCATGACGTCGACAGGCGCGCCGGGGCCCCGAGCGTCGACCGTCTCGTCCAGTGTCGCCCGCACCAGCTCCCCGATCCGCGGTCCGAGTGCCAGAATCGCCGCCGAATTGAAAACCTTGGCGGCGATCTTGCGCAACCGCGAATGCTCCGGTCGGTCGTGGTTCACCAGCATCAGGGTTGGTGCCGAGGATTGCTCCTGCAGGCTGTCGCGCGACGAGAAGCTCTCGTGATCGGCGGCGACGCGGACGACATCGTCATGCGAGAGCACGACCCAAGCCGGCTCGGGCGTGTCGATCCCGGGCACCGTGCCGGGCGGATAATCGCGATAACCGAAGACGGGCGCAGCAGCCCGCAGCCGGTCATAAAAGGGATAGGGGTTCCGGATGACCTCGGGAGCGTTCAGCATTGCCGCCGTTATTTCGGTCATAGCGTTCGTGTCCGGCATTTACTTTCTTTCTTAGAGAAATTATTTCCTATGGACACTATCAAGAAATTCCGCCGCCATTGTCAAGCGCGATCGGACGCCGGTGCCGTAGCCGGGTTGCCCCTACCGCGCGAAGCACGCGAGGGTTATCGTGGCGGACCCCCGAGCCGGGGATCGATGTCGGGTGAGGATGCGTGAACGAGATGGCCGAGATTGGACTGGATTCGCCGATTACCCGTGACAACGCGCCCGGCAACTTTCTCAAGTTGTTTTATCCGTATCACTACAATGTCGGGATGGCCCTGGAGAAGGCGCTCAGCAACGCCGTCCTCGATCGTCACCAGACCGTGATCCTGTGGCTGATCCATTCCCAGGGCAGCGGCAACAGCGAGATTCCGCGTAAGCTGATCGAACGGCAGATCGGCGAATGGTACGAACTCGGCAGCCCGGCGATCTCCAAGGCGCTGCGCAAGCTGGCACGGCCGCCGCTCGCCCTGATCGCGATCGACGAGAGCAAGAACTCGGGCCGCGAGAAGACGATCCGCCTGACCGACGCCGGCCGCCGCTTCGTCGGCGAGATGATGGCCAAGGGCAACGCCTTCATCGCCCGGATCGTGGAACATCTGAGCGATGCCCAGATCCACGCCGGAATGGACTTCATGGCGCGCGTCAGCGAGATCGTCGATCGCGACTTCGAGCCGTCTTCCAAGCCGAGCGGCGGCCCGGCAACAGGTTGAAATCGCTGGAGATCGCGCGAGATCAAGATAGAGATTTTTGTCTCCCGCCGCGATCAGGATAGCATATCAACTGCCAGTCTTCGGTCGGCACCATGTAATTCTCCATTCTTTTCTATATATTCCGATTCCACCACTTGCCATGACCACCTGATCGGATTATACCCGCCCGCATCGGAAGCGCGCGGATGGAGCCGCTTTCAAGTCAACTCAAGGAGGTCGTGAAGAATCGTGATGTCACTTCCGGTTCGCATAACGGATCGAAATCGTCTGGGCACCCCAAGGGGTCCTCTGACGGGCAGCGCTCGGGCGCGGCGTGGCTGGCGGATTCTTCCGGCGGTCGAGGCGCTGCTGCCGTTCGCTCCCCCGGAATGCCGAATTCATTCGGAATATCATGGCTTTATGTCCATCCTGAGAGGGTTGGGTCCAGCCGCGGTCCATGATTTCTAGGACCCGCTAGACCCCGGTCGCGGTAACGCACCGAACCCCTCCAGGAACATTCCGGAGGGGTTTTTTATTGTCCCCGGTCGTGGCAGATCCCTTGCTGCCGCAATCCGTGAATTCCCGCCAGACATCAACGTTCGGAGTGCCTCTCCGCGGCGCAGGGCCGTGGCGTACCTAAAGTAATTCTTTCAACGTGGAAAGTAATGTCCGCGACAGGATATGTACGCCCATTCGGCCCGCAAGGCTGGGTCCGGCCGACATGTCCGTTGGCAGCTCGCATTCAGGGTGAGTGCACCCGGTTGTTACCCGGGCATGAGGGCGGTTCGATCCCGCCGCTGCCAGCCAAATCATGGTGGTCGTGGCGAAGTGGCAAACGCGGGCGGTTGTGAGCCGTCTCATCGAGAGTTCAATTCTCTCCGACCGCCCCAAACCTCGCCGGGCAACCTTGTCCCGGCCTGACGAAGCGAACGACCGCCGGCACCGCGCCAAGAGCGCATCCCTATCGAGAAGGGGGATGGAGAGTTCGATCCTCTCCGCCGGCGGCCCCTCAATTGGAGGAGGAGACCATGGCAAGTGCGTTGCGAACCCTCGTGCTCAACGCCGATTACCGCCCGCTCAGCACCTTTCCGCCGTCACTCTGGGCGCCGGAGGATGCGATCCTCGCCGTCCTCAAGGACAAGGTCGATGTCGTAGAGTCCTGGGACGCCGTGTATCGCTCGCAGAAGGTGACATTGGCCGTGCCCAAGGTGATCGCGCTCAAGCACTACGTCGCGGTCGACGCGGAGCCGCGCTTCTGCCGTCGTGCGATCCTGGTCCGCGACCGCTTCACCTGCCAGTATTGCGGGCGTCGCTTCGCGGCCGCGGAGCTGACCTTCGACCACGTCGTACCCCGGAGCGCCGGCGGACGGACCTGCTGGACCAACATCCTCACGGCCTGCGTCGGCTGCAACAGCCTGAAGGGGTCGGTGCCGGCCAATTACAGCGGGCGACGCGGTGTGCCGGCCGGCCGCAGCCTGCGCCCGCTGAAGGAGCCGCGCCGGCCGACCGCGGCGGAGCTGTTCCGCGCCGGCCTCGACAGCCTGCCGGACCGCCTCATCGAGGATTTCGGCAGTTGGCTGTACTGGAGCACCGAACTCGATGCGTGAACCCTCCTCCCCGAGCTGCCACAACGGCATCCCGGGGAGGAGGTCGCGCTGCCCTCCTAGCCCTTCACGCAGACCACCTGTTTCAAGGTGTGCACAATCTCGACGAGGTCGACCTGCGCCGCCATGACGGCGTCGATGTCTTTATAGGCGCCAGGGGTCTCGTCGATCACCCCGGCATCCTTACGACACTCGACACCGGCGGTGGCCTGGGCGTGATCGCCGAGCGTGAAGCGGCGGACCGCCTCAGTGCGCGACATCAGACGCCCTGCCCCATGCGAGCAGGAGTGGAAGCTCTCCACATCGCCCTTGCCGCGGACGATGAACGATTTCGCGCCCATGCTCCCCGGAATGATCCCGAGTTCGCCCGTGCGCGCCCGCACCGCCCCCTTGCGCGTGACCCAGATCTCGGCACCGAAATGGCTCTCGCGCTCCACGTAATTGTGGTGGCAATTGACAGCGGTCGCGACCGTCGCCAGCGCCGGGAAGAAACCGCGCAGCACCGCCAGGACCGCCTCCAGCATCGCCTGACGATTCTCCATCGCGTAGTCCTGCGCCCAGCCGACTGCCTCGACATAATCGTCGAACAGAGCCGAGCCCTCGGCGAGATAAGCGAGGTCGCGATCGGGCAGCTGGATGAACAGCCGCTCCATTTCGCGTCGCGCCTTCGCGATGAAGTGCTGGCCGATGCGGTTGCCGATGCCGCGTGATCCCGAATGCAGCATGATCCAGAGCTGGTCCACTTCATCCAGGCACAGCTCGATGAAGTGATTGCCGCCACCCAGCGTGCCGATCTGCAGAGCGGCCGACTTCTTGACCACGATTTCCGGATGCTTGGCGGCAATCACCTCGTAACGCTGCATCAGCCCCTCCTGCCAGCGGCGCCCGACTGCCCCCGGCACCTCGGCGTGAGACGCCTGACCGACCGGCACGGCTGCCTCGATCGCCGAGCGGATCGTGCCCAACGAATCCGGCAGATCGGAGGCAGCGATGTTCGTCCGTACCGCACACATCCCGCAGCCGATATCGACCCCGACCGCAGCCGGAATGATGGCGCCACGGGTCGGAATCACGCTGCCGACCGTCGAGCCCTTGCCGAGATGGACGTCAGGCATCACCGCGAGATGGCGATGGATAAACGGCAGGCCGGCAGTACGCTGGAGCTGCACCGCAGCGCCCTCGTCGACGGCCACGCCGCGGGTCCACATCTTCACGGGTACCGCCTTGCCCGCCGTGACCGCCGGATAGCGCTCGCCCAGTGTCTCGAATCCTCGCGCCATGTCTCTTACTCCTTCCTCGAACTTCACAACTCAATGCGGGGCGTCGACTCATGCGACCGCCTCCGCCTCGACGATCCGGACGCCGCCGGGCAGCAGCCGACGCGCGGCAGCTTCCGGATCGCCGGCATATTGCAGGCAGATCGCCTGGACTTCGGCCGGCGCCAGCGACATCCCCAGTGGCACGTCGAGCCGCCGTCCCTCGAAAAACCGGCCATAGATGGTGGCGATCTCCACGGCCCCGGCCAGTGGGAACTCGATGCGGAGATCGACTCGTCCCGGGCGTACCAGGGCGGGGTCGAGCCGGTCGACATGGTTGCTGGTCATGACTACGACCCGACCGTCGCGGCTGATGGCCCCGTCGAGCACGTTCAAGAGCGCGCCGAGCGTCACCAGACCGGCAGGCGCGCGCTCCCTCTTCTGCTCGTCTTCCACCGCTCGTGTCGTAGAAACCCGCGCCGTATCAATGTCCTCGATCAGCAGGATCGCCCCCGCCGGAACCGCACCGATCGCCTCGATCAGGATGTCGTCGGTCGCGATCGATCCGAGATTGAGCGCGTAGACCGGCATCTCGAACCTGCCGGCCAGCGCGAGCGCCAGCGACGTCTTGCCGGTTCCCGGCGGGCCGGCAAAGAGGTAGCCGCGCCGCCACGGCAGGCCGCGATGGCGGTACCATTCGCGACTGGACCGGAACCAGGCGAGATCCTCAGCGAGGCGTTCCTTGATGCCGTCGCCGAGCACGATCGTCTCGAAGCCGCGCGGATCGCAGGTGCGTACCGTCTCCCAATAGCCGGAACTCCAGACGGCGACTGAGAGCTTGCCTGGTCGCTGTGCCGCACGCTTGACCTCCTCGATCAGCCGCGTCAGCGGTCGCCGTGAGAAGCCGAGCATGCGCAGCCGGATCGTCTCGCGAACCCGCAGATTTCGGGAGTCGCCGCGTTCGTTGATCCAACGCGTTACCCAGCAGGCACGGCCGCGATACCACACCAGATGGCTGCCGATCCCGGGGGCGACTGTCCAGTAGGATTGGCCATCCTGGTCGTCGGCCAGCCGATAGCCATCCGTGCTGAGCTTGAGGCACCGGGCATGCCAGGCGCCGCCATGGGCCGCGAGCCACATCAGAAACGGCTCGAAAGCCTCCGAATCATTGGCGATGTCGAGCTCGGTCGAACACCCCCAGACCATCATGCCGAGGATACGTGCCGGAATTTCCCGCAGCCAATAGACCGCGGAGGCGAAGCCGCCGGCGGCGGCGACGCCACTGAAGATCTGGTTCGACTGCGCGAACGCGATCAGATGCTGCAACGACTCCATCGGTCTTTCCTCGATCAAAACAACAAAGCCGTGACGACAAGGGGCGGCGAAACATTTCTCCTGCTCTATCCGCTGAGCTACGGCGTGGTCGCCCCCGCCGGCGGGAATTGAACCCGCGACACGAAGATTGCCTGTAGTTCCGCCTGCATTCGTCACGTCACATCGGGTCGCGGCGACAAGGTCGGCGAGACGATTTCGACCACACTCCGCCATCGCGAGGATGCCGGGCGGGAGGATTCGAACCTCCACCTCCCGCCCCGGAAGGGCGGGCGCCGTAACCATGTAGTCTCGCCGGCATTTGCCGCGACATACTCTCTTTCCCTGGCCCACGGGACGACAAGGATCGATGAAACTCCTGCTCTACCGCTGAGCTACGGGCCCGCAATTGGTGGACCCGGCGGGATTCGAACCCGCGACATGGGGGATTATCAGTCCATGTAGTTCCATCCGCATTCGTCACGTGGTCCGGCCGCGGCGACGAGGGGGACGAGACGATTTCGGCCACGCCGCGGCACCGCATGGATGCCGGGTGGGAGGGTTTGAACCTCCATCTCCCGTCCATGAAGACGGGCGCCTCTACCTTGTAGTCTCGTCGGCATTCGCCGCGTTTTCCCAAAACTCCCGGACCGCGGGCGGCGGGGTTATCACCCCACCGCCGCTTCCGTTGTTTCAGAGATCGATGCGCTCGATCTCCTCCACCCAGTGGCCCGCGCCGAGGTCGCCCTTGGCGAAGGCCGCGATCACCTCGAACACCCTGTCGGAGAAACCCCCGACATTGAGGATGTCCGACCGCTCCTGCGCCTGCGTCGTGCCATAGGGCTGCAGGTCGATGCAGACCAGCTTCGCCGTCGGGTTCGACGCCCGCAGCTTCGCCCATTCCTGCATCATCGCCGTCCCGGCGTGACCACCACGGGCGGCGTCGAGCCAGGACTGGTTGTCCGACACGAACACCACCAGATCGACCTTCGCCCGCTCGGCATTGAGCCGTGCCAGTGGGGCCGAACAGTTGGTCCCGCCCCCCGCCACCGCGGCGAGCCGCTGGGCGTTGGTCAGCACCGTATCGCGACGCTCGAGCCGAAGCTCGACCACGTCCTGCGCGAACGGCAGCACCCGCACCTGCTCGCCGCGCCGCAGGAGCGCGGCGGTCACGAGGCCGGCGACGTCGACACAGCGGATCGTGCTCGTCGCACCCTTGCGCACGCCGGTAACCGGCGAGCCCATGGAGCCCGAGACATCCGGGCAGATCACCACCCGCCCCGCCAGCGCGGGCACGTTGGCGAGCGCGATTTCCATCGCGTCGTGCAACGCTTCCCGTACCGGATCCGGCACCCCCTTGCCCGCGGCGGCATGGGCCGCCATGAGCTGGTAGGGGAAGACCTTCGCCCGCCGGATCGCCTCGCCATCGCAGAGCCGGCGCACGACCATCTCGGTGAACCCCGGCACCTCGAACACGCCGTGGCGGGCAAAGGTGTTGAGGTTCATCCGCACCATATGCCAGCCGGCCTTCGCGCCGATCGCCGCCCAATGCGCCGCCGTGAGGTCCAGTGCCGTGAGCATCTGGAACGGAACCTCGGGCACCGGGAGCGCCGGATCCCGCTTGAACGCCTCGAACGCCTGGACCAGCTCCGGCAGCCGCGCGACATCGTACGGCTTGCCGATCAGGTATGCGTAGAGCGCCTCGCGTACCGGGTCCGCCGGCTTCGGGTGGACCATCTTGATGACGTCGGCGAGCGACGGCGACTGACCGACGGCGGCGCGCAGAAGCTCGGCATCCGTGGCCTTCTCCAGCCAGGTCTCGACCAGACGCTTCGGCCGCGTCCCGAGCGACTTCCGGCCGACCGCCCCCGAGCGCATGATCTGCGCGAAGTTGCGCAGCATCCGCCCGTTGTCGACGACCTTGGGAAAAGCCGCGAGCAGTTCATCCGTACCGAGCGTGCTCAACGCCGCCAGCAGCAATGCCGGCGTGTCCTTCATGTAGCCGTGACGCCGGGCATAGATCGCCGTCTTGGCGAGGAAAGCCGGCTCGACCGCCCGCGCCGCCGCCAGGACGGCTTCGAGCTGCTCAGTCGCTTCGGCGTAGAACGTGCCGGCGAGCGTACCGGTGACGGCAAGCTGTGCCAGCGTATGCTGCGCCCCATGGGCATAGGCCGGCGCGGCTTCGCGATTTGCGGCGTCGGTGCGCGGCAGCAGCGCGCCCCGCACCGCTGCAAACAAGCTCTTGTTGGCCATCGCCCTGATCCTTGCTCTCGAAATTCTCGAAACCATAAGAGCAGGAGCCATGCCAACCGAGGCTCATCATCACAATTCATTGATATGATTATAGTTTCTTGCAACGTCCTGACGAGGGATCGTCACGATTAC
>CAIUCF010000905.1 GCA_903897565.1 uncultured Rhodospirillales bacterium
CCGCTGAAGAAGGCGAATCCCGTGGTGAAGACCAGCGGAATCATCGAGCCGCCGAGAAACCCCTGCAACGCCCGGAACACGATCATACTCTGGATATCCCAGGCCCAGCCGCACAACAGACTGGTCACCGTAAATCCTGCCGCCGAAACGCAGAACAGCCAGCGCGTCGACATCACCCGCGCCAGCCAGCCGGACAGCGGGATGACGATGATCTCGGCGATCAGATAGCTGGTCTGGACCCAGGTCGTCTCGTCATTGCCGGCCGACAGCCCGCCGCCGATATCGCGCAGCGACGCCGAGACGATCTGGATATCCAGCAGCGCGATGAACATGCCGACGCACATGGTGGCGAAGGCGATGATTTTGCCACCCGGCGACAGCGCGTCGGGGTTCACGGCGCGTCTCCCCGCTCGTCGACCGATGCCGTCACCGAGAAGCCGGGCCGCAGCGGCCCGAGCCGTCCGGCATCGCCGTCGAGTAATATCCGCACCGGCACCCGCTGCACGATCTTGGTGAAGTTGCCGGTCGCGTTCTCGGCGGGCAGCACACTGAATTGCGACCCCGTCGCCGGGGCGAGGCTGCCGACATGGCCGTGAAACACCGCGCCCGGCAGCACGTCGGCGACCACGGTTACCGGCATCCCCGGCCGCATCCGCGCCAGCTGGCTTTCCTTGAAATTGGCGTCGACCCAGAGTCCGCTTGCCGGCACCACCGAGACCAACTCAGCGCCGGCCGAGGCGAAGGCGCCGGGATGGGCGCTGCGATTGCCGATGCTGCCGTCGAACGGCGCCCTGAGGCTGGTATCGTCGAGGTCGATCCGGGTCGCGTCGCGCTCGGCGATCGCGCCTTCCAAGGCAGCTTGCGCCTGCAGCTTCTGCGTCGCGATCACGGCCAGCGCGCCGCCTGCGGCGTCGAGCTGCGCCCGCGCCCGGTCACCTTCGGCGATCGCCTGCTTATAGGCGGCATCCGCCTTCTCGGAGGTCTGAATCGAGGCCACGGAGCTCGCCGCCAGGGCGCGGAAGCGCACGGCGTCCTCGTGTGAGCGGATCGTCTCGGCTTCGGTCGCCGCGATCCCGGCGCGGGCTTCGGCGATCACGGCCTGCTGCTCGCGCGCCGTGGCATCGAGATTGACCAAGCTGGCGCGTGCCGCCGCTACCGCCGCCTCGGCCTTGGCGAGCCGCGCCCGGTAGTTGCGATCATCGATCTGGACCAGCAGGTCGCCAGCCTTTACCACCTGATTATCCGTCACCGCGACGCGCGTGATGAGACCGGGAACCCGGGGCGCGATCACCGTGACGTCACCGCCGACATAGGCATCATCGGTGGTCTCGATGAAGCGGCCGACCTGCCACCAATGCGCGCCATAGGCCGCGACGGCGACGGCGACCACGAGGCCAAGGCCGAAGCCGGCCCAGCGCCGCCGGGATCCGGCGACAGCGCCGCGGCTGCCCGCGGTATCGACAGCGACGCTGCTCATGATTGCACCTGTGCGTCGGCGTTGCTCCGGGCGTAGCGCGCGCGAATCCGCGGGCTCGCCGCCGGTCCGGCAGCGGCGCGAAAATCGGGCTTCGCGAGGACGCGCCCGCTCTTGCGGTCGATCAGCACGGGATCGGCCGGCTCGCCGGTCACCGCATCGACGATCACGACACTCGCGCCCTCGGGAGCGAAATGCTTGTTGCCCCAGGTGACGAGCGACCACAACACCGGGATGAAGTCACGACCGCGCTCGGTCAGAACATATTCGTGGCGCGGGGGCCGCTCGCTGTAGCTGCGCTTTTCCAGGAGACCCGAGGCGACCAGGGTCTTGAGGCGCCGCGTCAGGATATTGGGCGCGATCTCCAGGCTCTTCTGGAATTGATCGAAGCGCGTGAGCCCGTGATAGGCGTCGCGCAGGATCAGGATGCTCCACCATTCGCCGACCCGTTCCAGGCTGCGGGCGATCGGGCACTGCATCTCACCGAAACTCTTGTGCTGCATGAGACTCTCCTCAAGCGACTTCCATTTAGGAAGTTATGAGAGAGTCGGTATCATCATGCAAGTGACCGGCACGCATGGCTCCTGCGAAAAAACGCAACCCCGCGTTTTTTTGGATCAGTCGGGAGAAAACCGTGGGCGGCGCTTTTCGAGGAAGGCGCGCGCACCCTCCTTGAAGTCATCACCCTGAGTCGCGGCAACGAAGTTGGCGATCGTCTCCTCGGTTTCAGCTGGGGCGTCGCCGGGTGGCAGCCGACGCAGCATCGCCTTGGTGCCGCGGATCGTGACGGGCGAGCCGATCGCGATGCTGCGCAGAATCTCCGCCAGCCCCTCCTCGAATCCGCCATGCGGGATCACCCGCTCGACCAGACCGATATTGAGGGCCTCGGCGGCATCGAGGCGACGCGCCGTGAAGATCATGTCGCGGACCCGCGCCGGGCCGATGAGAGCCGACAGCCGCGCAAGATCGCTGGCGAGGTAGAGCACGCCGAGTTTGGCCGGCGTAATTGCGAATCCGGCATTGTCCGCCGCGACCCGGAGATCACAGGCCAGGGTCACCGCGACCGAGGCGCCGTAGCAGTCGCCCTCGATCGCCGCCACGACCGGCTTGGCCGCCGCCTCGATCGCGCGCATCGCCGCCGCCATGGCCAATGCGTAGACACGAGCCCCGTCCGCGCTGGCGCAATGGGCAAGGAAATCGCTGATGTCGTTACCGGCGCCGAAATGACCGCCGCTGCCGCGCAGCACGATCACGGTTACCGCCGGATCGGCATCGACGGCCGCCATCACCGCCGGGAACGCCTGCCACATCGCCAGCAGCATCGCGTTGCGGCGTCCTGGGCGGTCGAGGGTAATGGTGGCGATCCCGCCGTGGGTCGTGACAGTGAGGGTCATGAAGTCTCCGGTATCGACAATTGGGCGCTTGCCCGGCCGCGAGGTTGTAGCGCGCGCGTTTTGTTGCTACCAGCCGGATCCCGGCAGCATAGCACCGCCGACCGACTTCAGGTCGCAACGCCCAGGAAGACGACGACACCGATGGCCTGGCTTACCCGCACCCTCCGTCGTCCGATCTTCGCCCTCGCCATGGCGCCGCTGTCGCTGACCGCCTGGCTCCTCGTCAAGATCTGCGCGCCGCGACGCGCCTATCGCGGAGCCGTCCGCTTCGTCACGATGCTCTACCCCCTCGTCGCCACCACCTACGCCCGCCTGCATCCGCAAGGCCTGCAGCGCGACCGTCGCGGCATCATGCTGCAGTGGATGTTCGGCGTGATGACCCGCCACGGCTTCGTCGATCTGGACGTCCGGGTCGACGATCTCGCGGCCATCAAGCGGCGCCACGCCGAGGGCCGCGGCGTGATGCTCTGCACCGCCCATACCGGGCTGACGATGGCCATGTTCTCGGTGCTGGAGCAACAGGGGTGGCGGAACGTCCTGATTACGCGTGGCAGCGGCCATGGCTGGAACTGGGGTTGCCGCAACCCGATCCAGCTGATCCGGCCGGGCGGCGACAGTCTGCTGCAACTGCGACGTTGCCTTCGCCAAGGCGCCGTAGCAGTGCTGTACCCCGACACCCTGCCTTCGCGAGAGGGGCCGCAGACCATCGTCATTTCTCCGAACCTGTTCGAGTTCGCGCGGATGACGGGGACGCCGCTCCTGTACTACGATGCGCGTCTTGCGGCGGATGGTGCGATTGCACTGGATGTCGTCGAGCCAGTGACGGGCAGGGTCGAGGAATTCGCAGGCTTCGTCGCCGGCCGCAACGGATGGCAGACGGCGATCGGCCGGGCGCCGAAGACAACGGGCTGAACCAACAATAGAGGCGGCATCATGGATTTGGGATTAGCGGGCAAGCGTGCCCTGGTGATGGGCGGCAGTCGCGGCCTCGGTCGCGGCATCGCTGAGGCCCTGGCGGCGGAAGGCGCGACCATTGCCCTGGTCTCGCGCAACCAGGCCGCCCTCGACACGGCGGCGTCCGAAATTGCGGCGAAATATCCCGGCAGTTCGGTGGTCGGCGTCGCCGGTGACCTCGCCACGGCAGGCTCGGTGGCGAAAGCCTATCATGC
>CAIUCF010000906.1 GCA_903897565.1 uncultured Rhodospirillales bacterium
AGCGGGACGAGCGTGATCTCCGGCGCCAGCCCCGGCACGCCGGGTGTCGGCTGGAAGGTAGTCGGCACGGGTGACTACAACGGCGACGGCAAGGCCGACATCCTGTTCCAGAACGTCAGTACGACCCAGCTCTACGAATGGCAGATGAACGGTTTCGCCGTCACCAGCGGTGCCAGTGTCGCCGTGCCTGGAGCGGGTTGGGGCGTGACGCCGAATCACTAACCGGGTCCTAGTCGGCTATGCGTCTGTCGACCAAAGGGCGAGTGCGGCACGCGGGGCTAGCATGAATTCGACGGGGTGAGCCGCAGGAAATCATCTGCCCCACCCAGCCCGAACGAAAGGTACGACCCGGATTTCATCAGCCGATACCGTCGCGCATGTCCGCCAGTCGCGCCGCCCGAGATCGCCGGCGAGCCCACAGCCGAAGACATCCTGACAAGGCTGCCCTTCTCGAGCCTCTCGGGGTAACGCGAGGGACCGATCCCGTCCTGCGGCCGCGCCTTCAGAAGCCTGCCGCTACGGCCCGCGGAAGACACGAGCGGGTCGCCGGTTTGGAGTTCCGTCTCAGGCCCTCCTGGACCGGCAGCGCCGACCCGTTCATCCCCTTGCTCATATCGGCATGGCCCCTGACGATCCGGACCTTGGCGCCAGAAGGCAATACAATCAACGTAGCGCCCGGTCGCATGCCTCAGCATCGGGGGAGGTACACCCTGTCAGTAACGCCTTGACCGGCAATCCAAACATGAGACAGACTCACTGCGAGCGAGCAGTATTTTAGGACCTTTCTTGATGGCGCAGCGGTTGAATTTGGATCCAGGCCGCAGAGTCGGTCTCGAAAGCCAAAAGAGCTATATTACGAAAATTGCGAGCGGATTCTTTGACAATTATCTGTCTGGTTCGCATGTATTGGACGTCGGCTTCGCCGGACATGGCGGAGACGGTCAACCGATTGTGCCGCAGGCTATTGGCATCGACATCGATTATCCGGGTTACGACGGGGCGCGCCTGCCCTTCCCGGACGAAAGCCAAGATGCGATCTACAGCAGCCATTGCTTCGAGCACATTGTCGACCACATAGGCGCGCTGCGTGACTGGTTCAGAGTCCTGAAGGTCGGCGGTTTCGCTGTCATTGTCGTGCCGCATCAGCACCTGTTCGAGAAACGGCTCGACCTGCCGTCGCGCTGGAATATGGATCACAAGCGCTTCTTCACGCCTGCTTCCCTGCTCGCCGATATTGAGGCCAGTCTCGCGCCTAATTCCTACCGTGTCCGCCATCTCTGCGACAATGACGCTGGGTATGATTACGCAATCGCGCCGGCGGATCCTGCGACCGGCTGTTTCGAAATCGAACTCGTCCTTGAGAAGTTGCCGCCGCCCGCCTGGGAGATGGAAGACGGTGCGTCACGCAACTATGGGATATGGGAATTTACGTCAGCCGCCGCTACCCATCAGGGCCGCTGGTGGATCGAGACCGATTTCGCGACAGCCCCGTGCTGCTGGGTTTGGGGCCCTTATGTCGCGCTCCGCGCAGGCCGTTACAGAGTGGAGCTGGCGCTCGAAGCGACCGGCTTGGGTATGCTCCCACTCAGCGCCCCGATCAGGATCGATATCGGTCGCAACTGGCTTCCTACCGATGCCGAAGTGACGCTCATCGGCGAGTCGGGGGCAAACATCCTCAGGACCGGGAAGGTCGCGATCGAGTTCGATAACGACGTTGCGGGCGCGCTGCATGAATTCAGGATCCACCTGGATGGACCCGCCTTCCCTGGGACCCTGAGATTCTACGGTGCCAGCCTCGTCTATCTGGGTAGGTCGCGATGACGCCCCGATTGGGTCAGCAGCCTCGCGATTTGCCGTCGTAGCGTCACTCCCCTCCTCAGGACACGATTGGTCACGCCAGTTTCCAGCCGGGTACGACGATCTTTTCGATCACGATTTCGATCTCGTACGCACCTTCGGAGTGAACCTCCGGTCCCAATGCATAGTTGAAGTTCGCATCATTTTCTGCGAGATGCCGGACGCGAAAGCTATTGACCTCCAGCGCCTCCTCGAAGCTGCGGACCAGAGCCGAAGCCGTGTACATCCGTTTGTGGTCCTGATTCCATTTCGAGGGCAGGTACCGACGTTTCTCGTAAAGCGCTTGATGCGGCACCATGCAGACGATGAAGCCCCCAACCTTCAGGACACGATACCAATCCCGGATCGCGGCGTGGTCGAACAGAATATGCTCCAGACAGTGACTGGAAAAGATCGTATCGACGCTTCCCTCGTCAAACGGAAGGCGCAGGCCATCATATCCCGGATAATCAAGATCGATCCCGATCGCTCCCGGTACGCCCGGCTTGCGGTCGGGATTGTCATATCCCGAAAATCCGACGTCGAGGGTCGTTTGACCACCGCAATAGCGCGCGAGGAACCCCGACGCCAGGCGGGTTGTATAGCTTCGACCGGCTTCACCCGGCGGATCGAAGTCCGGCGGAAACCGGGGATCGGGCACGGATGCCTGCGACGGATCGGAGAGCACACTCGGGTTGCTGGCCGGTTTCAGCCGCCCGTACTCGTTCGAGGTGAGGAAATCGCTGATTATGCTCTCCAGCGACACCCCTTGGCGAAGCCGATCGGCATGATGACGAAGGCCGCCCGCATCAGGATCACGCCTTAGGATCGCACGGTAGAGCTGACTGACAGCCTCGTCCGCATCGAGCGTCAAATTCGCGGCGATGCCTGAAGTTTTCTTCACGTTTATCTCCTTGATTGGCATCAGGTTAGCTCACGGATTCAGGAAAAGCCACGCCGATTACGTCGATATGCGTATGGTTGCGCGTGCATGCGACCTGCCGATGTCGGCGACATTCACCTCGAGTCTGTCGTCGCAACCCGGAAACAGCACCCGCCTCGTCAGATCTCTGGTGAAGATGCGCGGATGCGTTGGAGCAGTCGGGTCGTCGAATAGCCTGGGAGGAAATCGATCGCGCGAGCCGTGCCCCCCCACGACTGAACCAGCGCCGTCTCGGCCAGCGCGGCGATATCGTAGTCGCCGCCCTTGACGTAAATGTCGGGCTTGACCATCTCCAGCAGCGCCAATGGCGTCGCCTCGTCGAACAGCGTGACCAGCGATACGGATTCGAGGCCTGCGAGAAGCTGTGCGCGATCATGCTCGGGATTGATAGGACGATCGGCGCCCTTCTCCAGGAGACGCGCGGAAACATCCGAGTTGAGTCCGACCACGAGTGCGCCTCCGAGCGCGCGCGCCGCGGCCAGATAAGCCACGTGGCCGGGGTGCAAAAGATCGAACACCCCATTCGTAAACACCAAGGGCCTGACCAACCGCGCCAAACGCGAGGAGATTGCCGCGCGCTCGATAATCTTCTCGCGATAATTCATCCTGATCAGCCGGCATCTCGAAGCAGCGGTTCCACTTCATCGAAGCTGGCGACCGAGGTGCCAAGCTTGCTGACCACGAGACCAGCTGCCGTATTGGCAAAGTGGATCGCGTCCTCCCAGCCGACACCGATTCCCAGCATCACCGCGAGCGCCGCGATGACCGTGTCGCCGGCGCCCGATACGTCGAACACCTCTCGCGCCTGCGCGGGCCGGTGGATCACCCGGCCGGAAAGGAACAGCTTCATGCCCTGTTCGCCCATCGTCACCAGCAACGCCTCGAGCCCCAGTTCCAGACGCAAAGCTTCCGCTTTCGCATCCATCTGTTCCGGAGACGACCAGGATCCGACGGCCTCGGCCAGTTCCTTAAGGTTTGGCGTGATCGCCGTCGCCCCGGCGTAGCGCCGATAATCATCCCCTTTGGGGTCAACGAAAATCTGCTTTCCGAGCGTCTTAACGAGCGCGATCAACTCATCGACATGATCGAGCGCGCCCTTGCCATAATCCGAAAAAATGACGACATCGGCGGTCGCGATCAGCCTGACGAACTCCGACTTCTTCGCGTACAGCACGTCACGCGATGGCACGTCCTCGAAATCCACGCGCAACATCTGTTGCTGCTGCCCGATAATGCGCAGCTTGGTCGTCGTCCGAATGGCTGGATCGACCTGCAGCCGATGCTCGATCCCATTCGCCTCCAGCACGCGGGTCAGGCGCTCTGCCGCGGAATCCGCGCCAACGACCGACAACAGCGTCGCGCGTGCGCCAAAGGCCACGACGTTTCGCGCGACGTTGGCTGCTCCGCCCGCCCGCTCTTCCGCCCGCGCGATCTTGACGATCGGCACCGGCGCTTCCGGGGAAATCCGCTTCACATCGCCGAACCAATATTCGTCGAGCATGACATCGCCGACGACCAGCACGCGCAACTGGCTAAGACGCTCACGCATTGGGAGTGAACACCGCATCAAGATAGGCACAGAGCGTATGATACGTCAGAAGGTGGGCGGCCTGGATCTGGTCGGTTGCGGCCAGCGGCACCACCATCGCGACGTCGCTCAGCCCGGCCAGCTTACCGCCGTCGCGGCCGAGCATCCCAACCGTATGCACACCCATCGCCCTGGCACTCTCGAACGCCCGCACCACGTTCTGCGAATTCCCCGAGGTGGAGATTCCCCACACGACGTCGCCCGGCTTCGCCAGCGATTCCACTTGCCGACTGAACACCGTTTCGTAGCTGTAATCGTTGCTCCACGCAGTCAGGATCGAGCTGTCGGTCGTCAGCGCGATCGCGGCAAGCCCGCGGCGTTCGCTCTTATAGCGCCCGATCAGTTCCGCAGCGATGTGCTGCGCGTCTGCGGCCGAGCCGCCGTTGCCCATGATCAGCAGCTTGCCGCCCGCAGCGAGCGCTTCCGCGAGCAGGATCGCGCCACGTTCGACGCTGGACAGATAGTCCTTGGTGAACGCTCCCTGCAGCGCGGCGAGGGTCGTCCCAATCTCGCGCTCAACCGAAAAGTTCAGCGTTAAACCAGAAATTTGCACCTCATCCCCTCTATGATTCGTCGAACGGCTAAAGCGATAACGCGATCGCCTCGTCGACGATTAAGTCGAAAAGGGCCGTGCCGTCACCGCCTGGCGCTTGGGGTCCGGGAGGTGCCGTTTCTTGGCCCGTAACCGGTCGCGGCAAAACGCCCAACGAAAGTCTGCGCGCCCGCTGCGGCTTGTGAATCTCGGCCCACGCCTTGAAACGCTCGAGCACCGTCACCGATGGCGCAAGGACGAGGTCGAAATGTGTTACGTGGAGGAGGAACCTTCGGGTCTGTTCGGCCATTTCGCGATCGGCCGCTTCAACCGCTCCGGCCATCGAAGCTTCGCCGATCATGAAAGCGACTCTGACGCCGCATTGACGCCAGGACATCAGCACTGACCATAGTGCAGAGCTACGGTTGTCGTAAGAGTCGAGCCCGAGGTAGACATCTCCCGCCAGGGGATGGATGACCTTCTCATGACGGTTGACTCTGGAAATGGAGCCGATCGAGCCCATTTCGACCGCATAGAATTCCTGGTCATGCTGTCCGGCGGCGATTTCGATAACCTCGTAGCCTGTTCCCGCAGCGTCTTTCAGTTGCTGGATCAGCGCCCGAAGGGCCTTAATTTCGCGTTCAGACTTATGTTCAAAATCATGATTCTCGGGCACGAAGGCGGACACATCGACGTAGATATGACGGCAATCTCGCGTGCGATCGGGAAAATTCATGGAGATGGCAGCGGCTAGGCCGACCTTGTCGTCGGCTCGCAAATGCTTGATATCTCCGCGAGAAATGCTCCGGTTGATATGATCGAGGAGCGGCCTCACGGCTGTTGCCGGATTGCCGGAGCGAACCTTGGAATACCGCCTGACGGGCACGTTGCTCACGTCCGCCTTGATGAGGTTCAGGACCGCATCGACCGAGATGTCTTCGAGACAGAACATCTTGAACCGGCAGCTCTGGCGATCAGGCAGGTGACAGGGGGCGCATGATGCGTCG
>CAIUCF010000907.1 GCA_903897565.1 uncultured Rhodospirillales bacterium
GATTTCTCCTCGAAGGCGGCCTATGAGCGGGCCGAGACCGATCTCAAAATCGCCCGCCAGACCATCGCATCGATCGAACAGGAGATTGCCACTACCATCGTCGCCCTCGACGGCGATCCCGCGATCGATGTCGACCGCCATCCGATCGTGCGCGCCGCCAAGGCACGGCTGGACCGCGCGCAGCTCGATCTCTCCTACGCCCGGGTACTGGCGCCCGATGACGGCATCGTCACCAAGGTCGATGATCTGCAACTCGGCGATTACCTCCCTGCCGGGGCGGCGGCGTTCGCATTGCTGTCGAGTCGGCACATCTGGATCGAGGCCAATTTCCGCGAGACCGGCCTCGCCCATATGCGCCCGGGCCAGGCAGCCACGATCGCCGTCGATGCCTTCCCCGATCACGGCTTCAAGGCGCACGTCGCCAGCATGAGCCCGGGCACCGGATCGGACTTCGCGGTGCTGCCGCCCGAGAATGCGACCGGCAATTGGGTGAAAGTCGTCCAGCGTCTGCCCGTGCGGCTCGAACTCGACACGCTGGATGCCGACCAGCCCCTCTATTCCGGCATCAGCGTCACGGTACGGGTCGATACCGGCTATCGCCCCAGCCTGGGGCAGTTGCTCCGCGGCTTGCTGACGATAGGGGCGGGACAATGATCGCCGGGCGTCGTACGCTGACGGCCGCCCTGCTGCTGGCGACCTGGATGCAGGCTGCCAATACCTCGCTGCCGAACGCGACCCTGCTCTATCTCCAGGGTACGCTGTCGATGGCGGACGACGAGGTCGGCTGGGTGTTCTCGACCTATATCGCGGCGAGCGCCGTGACCCTGCCGCTGACCCGGTGGCTCGCCGGGCGCTATGGCCGCAAGCGGGTGTTCCAGCTCGCGATCGCCATATTCGCCCTCGGCCTCGTGCTGGCGACGCGCGCCGAGACACCGATGCAGTTCGTCGCCGCCCGCGTCATCCAGGGTGCCGCGAGCGGCCCGCTTGCGCCGCTGGCGCTGGCGATCCTGCTCGAGCAGTTCCCGCCGGCGCGCCATGCCCGCATCAGCCTGATCTGGACGGTTTCCCTGATCTTCGGGATCCTCAGCGGCCCGAGCATCGGCGGCTGGCTCGCCGAGTATCACGGCTGGCGCGCGATCTTCTATCTCAACCTGCCGACCTCAGGACTGGTGCTCCTGGTGGTAGCCATGGCGCTCGCTGAAAAGCGCGCCGAGCACAATCCGCCCGTCGATTTCTTCGGCGTGGCGACCTTGACGCTCGGCATGATCGGACTGCAGATGCTGCTCGACCGCGGCGAGCGGCTGGAGTGGTTCGCCGCCCCCGAGATTTGGGCCGAGGCGGCCGGCTCGGCGCTGGGCTTCTATCTCTTCATCATCCACGTCCTGACCCGGCAGGCCCATTTCCTTAACAAGGCGCTGCTCAGGGATCGCAATTTCGTCCTCGCGACCGTCTTGTTCTTCGCTTTCGGCTTCGTGTTATTGCCGACGATCGCCTTGACCTCGCCGATGCTCGACGAGTTGCTCAACTATCCGGCCGACACCACCGGGTACATGGCGATCCCGCGCAGCATCGCATTCCTGGCGGCGCTGATCATGGTGAGCAACACCGCCGGCAGGATCGACAACCGGCTGCTGCTCGCCGGGGGCGCGGCGCTCGTGGTCTACGCCAATTGGCGGATGCTCGGCTATTCCCCGGCGATGGACTGGTGGCCGGTGATCACGGCGGGCGTGTTGCAGGGCGCCGGCCTCGGCACCCTGATGCCGGTGCTGGGGAGGATCGCGTTCAGCACGCTCGACCCGAAGCTGCGCCCGGAAGCGACAGTGGTGTTCAACCTGGCGCGTCTCTACGGCAGCACGACCGGCATCGCCGTGGTGCAGATGTTCGTCTACGGCAATACCCAAGCCATGCATCTGGCGCTCGCCGCAGGCATCACCCCCTATCGCGCGGCGACCCGGGCCACCTCGACCCTATCCCGGCAGGGTCTCGCCGCGCTCAACGACATGATCACCGGCCAGGCGGCGATCATCGGCGTCATCGATCAGTTCAAGCTGCTGATGATCGCCATGCTGCTCGTCAGCCCCCTCATCCTGCTGCTGCACAAACCGCGCCCCACCAACTAGCTCTGCCGGAGGTCAGTCATGATCACGCCCAACCATTACGCGCGCAGCCGCTTTGCCCGGACGACCCGTCTCGCCACCTGCGCCCTTGCCCTGCTCTCGGCCTGCACGGTCGGCCCGGATTTCAAAGCGCCCCCGGCGCCCGCCTCGCAGCATTACGACCCCTCGGCCGAGCTCGGGCTCACCGCACCCGCCACTGAGACGATCAGTTTCGGCCGAGAGATCCGCGGCGACTGGTGGTCGTCCCTCGGCTCGCCGAAGCTCGACCAGGTCATGCAACAGGCGATCGCCGGCAACCTCGATCTCGCGGCGGCGGATGCCACGATCGCCCAGGCCGCCGAGGCGGTGAATTCTGCCGAAGGCGGGCTCTATCCGCAGCTCGACTACGGCGCCCAGGTCGGTCGCCAGCGCTCGGTCGACTCCTCGCCGCGGCCGCTGACATCCAGCCTCTATGCGCTCGGCCCGACGGTCAGCTTCGATCTCGACATTTTCGGCGGCACCAAGCGGCTGGCCGAGCAGCAGGGCGCGCTCGAAGACCTGCAGAAGCACCGCTTCGAAGCCGCCTACCTGACCTTGACCGGCGAGATTGCGCGCCAGGCCATTCTCGAGGCATCGGCACGGGCGCAGCTCGACGCGGTGCAGGTCCTGCTCGCCGATGATCGCAAGAATCTCGAGCTGGTCCGCGGCGCCCAGCTTGCCGGCAGCGTCGCCCAGGTCGACATCGCCCTGGCCGAGAGCCAGCTCTCCCAGGACGAGACGCTGCTGCCGCCGCTGGCGCAGCAGCGCGACGCCGCCCGCCACGCGCTCTCGGTGCTGGCGGGCAAGGGCCCAGCCGACTGGATCGCGCCGGATTTCGATCTCGCCGATTTCGTGCTGCCCGAGGATCTGCCCGTCAGCCTGCCATCCGAGCTCGCCCATGACCGGCCCGACATCCGCGGCGCGGAAGCCGAGCTTCACGCCGCCAGCGCCGCGATCGGCGTGGCGACGGCCAATCTCTATCCTCACCTCAATCTGTCGGCGTCGCTCACCCAGGCCGCGGCCGGTCCCGGTTCGCTGTTCGCCGCGGGCAGCACGCTCTGGAGCATCGGTGCCGGCCTCGCCGGCCCGATCTTCCATGGCGGCGCGCTCCAGGCCGATCGCCGCGCCGCGCTCGACGGCTATACCGCAGCGCTCGCGCATTACCGGCAGACCGTGGTGACGTCGCTCGGCCAGGTCGCCGACGTGCTGCAGGCGATCAGCCACGATGCCGCCGAAGATGCCGCGCAGCAACGCAGCTTGGCGGCCGCCGGGACCAGCCTGCGCTTGAGTCAGGATGCCTATCGCAGCGGCGAGGCCGGGGTGCTGCAGGTGCTCGATGCCGAGCGCGGCTATCAGCAGGCGCTGCTCGGCCGCATCAAGGCGCAAAGCGCCCGCTACCTCGACGCGACGCAGCTTGCCGTGGCGCTCGGCGGCAACTCGGTCGGCGCCACGCCCCTGACGGTCGCATCACGAGATCAATGACGCTGTACCTGGGAGTTGTGCGCCGATTGCGGGAAAAATCGCGCGCCGATCGGCGGAGAAGGAACTCTCCGCGCCTCAGACTGTTCCTCGGGGAGGCGAATACAGGACCGCTGCAGAGAAACAGCCTTTCTGGCGACAGCGACCCTGCCCAACCGGGCCGTGTGGGCGGCTCCCTTTCAGAAGAGGTCCTCGATGCGCAATACCGCAGCCGGTCCACAACACGCGTTCGCCGATTCGACGCCCGCGCGGATCTCGACCGGCAGCAGTGGCTTGGACATGGTCCTCGGCGGCGGTTTCGACGCCGATCGCATGTATCTCTACGAAGGCCGGCCGGGCTCCGGCAAGACGACACTCGCCATGCAATTTCTGCTCGAGGGTGCCCGCCGCGGCGAACGCTCGCTTTATATCACGCTGTCGGAAACCGAGCGCGAGCTGCAGCTCGTCGCCCAGCGCCACGGCTGGTCGCTCGACGGCATCACCATCTTCGAACTCGTCCCTCCCGAGACGACCTTGGACCCAAGCCAGGAATTGACCGTCCTCCATCCGGCCGAGATGGAACTGAGCGAGACCAGCCGTCTCATTTTCGACGAGGTCGAGGGTCTGAACCCGAGCCGGATCGTCATCGATAGCCTCTCCGAACTGCGCCTGCTCGCCCAAAGCCCGCTGCGCTATCGCCGGCAGATTCTGGCGCTCAAACACTTCTTCTCCGGGCGGCGCTCGACCGTCGTCCTGCTCGACGACCTCACGGCGCATCAGAATGATCTCCAGCTCCACTCCATCGCCCATGGCGTGGTCTTGCTGGAACAGCTGACGCTCGATTACGGCGCCGAACGGCGGCGCATGCGCGTCGTCAAGATGCGCGGCATCCCGTTCAAGGGCGGCTTCCACGACTTCACCATCGAACGCGGCGGGCTGGAGATCTATCCGCGTCTGGTGGCGGCGGAGCATCATTCGGAGTACGACAGCGATTTCGTGCCGAGCGGCAACACCGAGCTCGATCTGCTGCTGGGCGGCGGCTTGGAGCGCGGCACCAATGCCCTGCTGATCGGCGCCGCCGGGGTCGGCAAGTCGTCGATCGCGCTGACCTACGCGATCGCGGCGGCGGCGCGGGGCGAGCACGCCGTCGTCTTCGCGTTCGACGAGGGCCGGGGCACCATGAACGCACGCGCCAAGACCTTGGGCCTGCCGCTCGAAGCCGCCGTCGCCGCCGGAATCATCAGCATCCAACAAATCGATCCCGCGGAGCTGTCGCCGGGCGAGTTCGCCCATCTCGTCCGCAAGGCGGTGGAAGAGGCGAAAGCCCGCATCGTGATTATCGACAGCCTCAACGGCTATCTCAACTCGATGCCGGACGAGCGCTTCCTGGTCCTGCAGATGCATGAGCTTCTGAGCTATTTGAGCCAGCTCGGCGTGCTGACGATCCTGGTGCTGGCCCAGCACGGGCTGGTCGGCCCGATGGATACGCCCTTGGATATCAGCTACCTCAGCGACGCCGTGCTGATGTTGCGCTATTTCGAGTTCGACGGCACCGTGCGCCGCGCGCTTTCAGTCGTGAAGAAGCGCAGCGGCAATCACGAACACACCATCCGCGAGTTCCAGTTGACCGGCGACGGCGTCAAGCTCGGCCCGCCGCTGAAGGGCTTCAGCGGCATCTTCTCCGGAACCCCGGTCTATACCGGCGAAAGGACGCCACTGCTCGGCGAAGGCGGCGCCACGGGCGCGTAACGTGCCGATCGCGAATGTCCTTATCCTGGCGCCGGTCGGCCGCGACGCCGTGGCGTGCGCCACGCCCGTCGGCCAAACCGGCCTCGCCCCCAGGGTCTGCACCGATGTCGTCGACCTGATTGCGCAACTGGATCGCGAGGCGGACGTCGTTCTCGTCACCGAGGAAGCGCTCTACGGCAAGGCCCTCGACCCGCTCGCGGCATGGGTCGCCGCACAGCCGCCCTGGTCGGACCTGCCGTTCATCGTGCTCACCAACCACAACGAGGGCCCGCGGTTCACGCAATTCCGCCGAGACCTCGTCCCGAAGCTGCGCAACATCGCCTTCCTGGAGCGGCCGATGCAGACGATCTCGCTGCAGGCCGCGGTCCTGACGGCCGAACGCGGTCGCTCGCGGCAATACGAGGCGCGCGCCTACCTCGAAGCCCAGCAGCACGCGGCGACGGAGCTCGAACGCCTGGTGGTCCAGCGCACGGCAGCGCTCGCCGACATCAACGCCCGGCTCCGTGCCGAAAGCGAGCAGCGCGAGCGGGCGCAGGCGGCGTTGCTGCAGGCGCAAAAGATCGAGACCATGGGGCAACTGGTCGGCGGCGTGGCGCACGACTTCAACAACCTGCTCATGGCCGTCATCGGCAATCTCGACCTGCTCGCCAAACGGATCGGCGACGATACCTGGAAGGCGAGGCTCGTCGAGGGAGCGTTGGAAGGCGCGCGCCGCGGGGCGACCTTGACCCAGCGTTTGCTGGCCTTCGCACGACGGCAAGACCTGCAGTCGCGCCCCACCGACGTGCTCGCCCTGGTCGGAGATATGCGCGGCCTCATCAGCCGCTCGGTCGGTCCCATGATCGAAGTCGAGATCGTCGATTCCGCGCCCATGCCGCCCGTCAACATCGATCCGAACCAGTTGGAGATGGCCATCCTCAACCTCGCCGTCAACGCGCGCGACGCCATGCCCCGGGGCGGCGTACTGACGATCGCGCTGCGCCATCATCCCAACGTGCCGGGTGAGTTATCCCTGGCGCCCGGCGCTTATGTCCAACTCTCGGTCCAGGACACCGGAGAAGGCATGGACGCCGCGACCCTCGCCCGGGCGGTCGAGCCGTTCTTCTCGACCAAGGGCATCGGCAAGGGCACCGGTCTCGGTCTTTCCATGGTCCACGGCCTCGCCAATCAATCCGGCGGCGCGTTTCGCCTGGAGAGTACCCAGGGGATGGGAACTAAGGCCGATGTCTGGCTGCCCGTGGCCGACCGCGGCGCGGAGCCAGGCCTTCAGTCCCCGGTCCGTCACGCGACGACCGCACCGGCGACGATATTGCTCGTCGACGACGACACGCTGATCGCGGCGAGTACGGTCGCCCTGCTCGAGGATCTGGGCCACCAGGTGGTCGAGGCGCATTCAGGCAAGGAAGCGCTCGCGATCCTCACCGATGGCCTGCACCCGGACCTCGTCATCACCGATCACGCGATGGCCGGAATGACCGGCGTCGATCTCGCCGTTGCGCTCCGCATCCGCGACCCCAAACTGCCGATTCTCCTGGCGACCGGCTACGCGGAGCTTCAAGGGGAATTGCCGATCGAACTGCCAAGACTGGCCAAGCCCTACACGCAGGAACAGCTTTCCCTGGAAATCGCGCGGCTCCTGCCTGGCCGCGCCGCCTGACCGATCGGGGCCGCGATGAGACGGGACCAACCTGCGATGACATTTTCGCTATTTAGACTATCCTGTAGTCGCGCAAGCCACGGATGTCTCGCCGAGCCGGAAGCCCGTATTTCCCGACCCACCGTCTCTCGATCGAGACTTGCTGCTGGGCCAGCCGACGTCCGGGATTGAGAACGAGGTCGTAATGCGTCGTCGCCAGTCGAATGGAACGAAGAGTAGTCCGACCGCGCCCGTCGCTCCCGAGGCGCAAGCCGTCCGTTCGGGGGCGTTGCACGATGCCGCTGTTGAAGGCGGCGAGCCCGCTGCTGTCGGGATGCGCGACGCAAAGGCGTGGTTGGCCGCCATCGTCGAGGGCTCGGACGACGCAATCGTGAGCAAGACCCTCGACGGCGTCATCACCAGTTGGAACGGCGCCGCGGCGCGATTGTTCGGCTTCACCGCGGCGGAGGCGATCGGCCAGCCCATCCGCATCCTGATTCCAGCGGAGCGGCAACAGGAAGAGGACGCGATTCTCGCCCAGATCCGACGCGGGGAGAGGATCGAGCATTTCGAGACGGTTCGCCGACGCAAGGATGGCAGCCTATGCGACGTTTCCCTGACGGTGTCACCGGTCCGCGGCGATCACCGGAACATCATCGGCGTGTCCAAAATCGCCAGAGATATCTCGGAGCGCAAACGCAGTCAGGAGCGCCAGAACCTCCTGCTGCGGGAGATGAATCACCGCGTCAAGAATCTGTTTGCCGTGGTGTCCTCGCTGGTCGCCTTGAGCCAGCGGTCCGCCGACAGCGCGTCTGATCTTGCGGACAAGCTGCATGGTCGACTGGCGGCGCTGGCCCGCGCCC
>CAIUCF010000908.1 GCA_903897565.1 uncultured Rhodospirillales bacterium
GGCAGTGCGCGCGGTCTGGCCGGAACGGCTGCCGCTTACCGTCCGCCTCGGCGTCACCGATTTTCTCCCCGGCGGCCTCGATTTCGAGGATTCGATCGCCCTGATCCACCGGCTCAAGGCGGAAGGGCTCGACCTCATCGACATCAGCCTGGGATTCAATAGCCCCGATGCTTCAGGAATCCCCTGGGCGCCCGGCTTCATGGTGCCCTACGGCGAGCGCATCCGCCGCGAGGTCGATATCCCAGTCGCGATCGGCTGGATGATCGAGCATCCGGTGGAGGCCGACCGGATCATCCGGGACGGAGAAGCCGATCTGATTATGATCGGCCGCCAGATCCTCTCGGACCCGCGTTGGCCGTATCATGCTGCCCAGATGCTCGGGCGTGAGGAACCGTGGCGCGTCCTGCCGTCACAATACGGTACGTGGCTCAAGCGGCCGATCCTTACCGCCTGCCTGGAACAGTTCAAGAAGGCGAGCTGAACGACCCATCCCCGGCCCCCTTACTGCAAGGGGGGCCGGGGATATCGTCACATCGAAACCGCGTAGCCGCCATTGACCGGATAGGTCTGCCCGGTGATCCAACTGGCCGCGTCCGAGGCGAGGAACAGCACCATGTTGGCGGCATCGTCCGGCTCGCCCATGCGGCGAATGACATACGAGCGCAGCACCTTCTTCATGGTCTCGTCGTCAGGAACGAGATCGGCGACACCGGGAGTCCTGACGCCCGACAACGCCACATTGTTCGCGGTGATGTTGAAGCGCCCCACCGCCTTCGCGAGGCCCCGCATGAAACCGGCCGCACCCGCCTTGGCTCCCGAATAGACGGCAAGGTGCGGCTCGCCGACGCGGCCCGCGTCGGAGACGATGGTCACGATCCGGCCATAACGGCGCTCGATCATTCCCGGCAGGACGGCGCGGCTGCAGTTCAACACGCCGTAGAGATTAGTGCCGAGCCAGTGCCGCCATTCCTCGGGCCCGGTTTCCCAGAATGCCGGGAGCTCGCCGAGGCCCTGCGTGGGACCGGCATTGCCGGCGTTGTTGACGAGCAGATCGACGCGCCCGAAGTGCGCGACTGCCTCCTCCGTCAATGCCGTCACCGCGGCATAGTCGGTGACGTCGCCGGCGACAGCGAACGCCTTGCAGCCGAGGGCGCGAATTTCCTCGGCAACTGCCTCGGCGCGGCTACGGTGGTAGTCGTTCACGACCACGCCACCGGCATTGTGCGCAGCGAAGTGGAGGGCAATCTGACGCCCTACGCCTTGCCCGGCACCGGTGACAAGACCAATGCGACCTTTGAGATCCAGGATCGATTCCACGAAATGGCTTCCTTTGCTGGTGAGAACGGGGATGTACTGACTGACACTCGCATTACCGCCGCAGCAGCGGCCTGATCGACACGGGGTCGTCCGCGCCGAGAGGTGGCGCGGCACGGCGGAGCGTCGAGGCATAGCTGCTGAAACGAAGGGGCTGCATGACGTGGCGCTCGCGACCGCCGCCCGCGCCCTCGATCTCCGCGAACATCCCCCGCGCGATGAAATGCGGATCTACGGTGACTGCCGCGAGATCATGGAGCGGCGACCAGGGTATTCCCGAGCGGTCGAAGGCCGCGCCCCAAGCCTCCGCGCCCTGGCTCAGAAGTCGCCCCTGGATGCGGTCGCGCAGCATCCGGTGTTGCTCCTGGCGGGCGCCGTGGTCGAGCAGCGCATACTCGGCTAGATCGAGGATGTCGCACAGCTTGCGCCAGAAATGGTCCTCGTGGACGATGCTCAGCGTCACGATTTGGCCGTCGCCGCAGGCAAAGCTGCCATAGGCGGGCAGTTCTTCGACGGGCAGGAAGCCGCCGCGGTTCATCGCGGGACCAAGGAACGCGGTCATCCAAGAGACCAGACCATCGGTCATCGAGACGTCGATGAAGGTCCCGAGCCCGGTGCGCTCGCGGGCGAACAGCGCGGACCCGATGCCGAAGGCGGCAAACATGCCCCCTGCAAGATCGCCCAGGGACAGGAGGGGCGGGGTCTCGCGGCGCCCGGCCGACCCAAACAACAACCCGGCGACCGCTTGGTATGACAAATCATGGGCGACGCGGTCGCGATACGGCCCCGTCTGACCAAACCCGGAGATCGCGGCGTAGACGAGCCGCGGATTGATGGTTGCAAGCGTTCGGTACCCGACGCCGA
>CAIUCF010000909.1 GCA_903897565.1 uncultured Rhodospirillales bacterium
GACGGTCGTCGACGCCGCCGAGGCATTTGGTGTCGATCTGCTGATCAACAATGCCGGGCTCGGCCATTTCGGCCCGATCCTCGAGAGCGAGCGGACCTGCGAAGCGGAGATGGTGCTCGTCAACGTCGTGGCGCCGACGGTACTGACCAACGCGCTGCTGCCGGGCATGCAGCATCGGGCCGAGACTCAGCAGCGACGCGCTGGCATCATCATCGTCGCCAGCGTGGTCTCTTTTTTCCCGGTGCCCGGGATGGCGACCTACGCGGCGACCAAAGCCTTCGACCTGATGTATGCACTCGGTCTCGCCGTCGAACTGCGCGGCAAGCCGGTCGACGTGCTCGCCTTGTGCCCCGGGTCGACGGCCAGCCGTTTCGCCGAGCGGGCCGGGAGTCCAACCCGCCTGCGGGCTCTGGGACACTCCTCGGAACAGGTTGCTGCCGCCGGTCTGGCCGCTCTCGGCCGGCGCCGCGTTCTCGTCGTCGGGCTCGGCAATCGCTTCGTCACGCTGATGGGTCGATTGCTGCCCTTGAGCTTGTTCGCGAGCGCTGTCGGCTTCGTGACGCGGCGGCGATAATGGCGTCGTTCTCGGCCGAGGGTGGCCATGGTAGCGTCGGGGCACTGACGATGGGGGAAGCCGATGGCGGATGATCGCGACGATGACGGCGTCGAAATGTTGGGCTCGGTCAAGGCCAAGCTGATCGAAACCAAGCAGAAATGGGCCGCTCAAGGCCGCCTGATGACCTCCGCCGCAGCCGGTACCGGCAAGGCGAAGCTGCCGCCCGGTCAGCATGAGGTCAAGGACTGGCCTGTACTCGATCTCGGCGTCCAGCCCGACATTCCGCATGAGCAGTTCCGCCTGCGCGTCGGCGGCCTCGTCGAGAACCCGATCGTCTGGGACTGGGAAACCTTCATGGCGCAGCCGCAGGTCAGCGATATTTCCGACATGCATTGCGTCACCGCGTGGTCGCGCTACGACAATCATTGGCAAGGCGTGACGGTCGGCCACCTGCTCTCGGTGGTTCGGCCGAAGCCGGAGGCGCGCTTCGTCATTCTGACCAGCTACGACCAATACACGACAAATCTGCCGCTCTCGGAATTCGCCGCGCCGGACGCCCTGCTGGTCCATAGCTGGGAAGGCAAGCCGCTGACCCGCGTGCATGGCGGCCCGGTGCGCGCGCTCATTCCTCAGCTCTATCTTTGGAAGAGCGCGAAATGGCTGAAGAAGATCGAGTTCGCCGCCGAGGACCGCCGGGGCTTCTGGGAGGCGCGCGGCTATCACAACCACGGCGACCCGTGGCTGCAGCAGCGCTACGACGAGGACTAGGTCCGGACAAGCGGCCGCTATCGCGATGGAGCGAACGACCCTATAAGCGGCGCTGATGACAGTACGATCGCCTCTCTCCCTGCCGGACCAGATTGCTCTGTGTGTCGGTTTCTTCACCCGGATCAGGGTGACCCTGCCCGAGACGTTGCCGCCCGACGCGCTGGCGCGATCGGTTTGGGCGTTTCCTTTGGCCGGCGGCGCGATCGGCGCCTTGGCGGCGCTGGTGATGATCGTCGCCCTCAAACTGAATATCGGCGCGGGCGCGGCGGCGATGATCACCCTCGCGGCGGCGATGCTGCTGACCGGGGCGTTGCACGAGGACGGGCTCGCCGACACGGCAGACGGCTTCGGCGGTGGTCGCGATGCGCCCGGCAAGCTCGCGATCATGCGCGACAGCCGAATCGGCACTTACGGCGTCCTCGCTCTGCTGGTGTCCGTCGCGCTGCGCGCGGATTGTCTTGCCGACATTGCCGGGCGCGGTGAGGGTGCGATCTGCGCCGCGCTTGTTGCCGCCCATGCCGTCGCGCGTGGCGGCCTGCCAGTCTTGATGGCCTGGCTACCGCTGGCGCGGGCCAATGGCGCGGCAGCAGCGGCAGGGCGCCCGGCTGTCCCGGATGCGGTGAAGGCCGCGCTGCTCGGCGGTTTCGCGACCCTGCTGTTGCTCGGGCCGGGAAGCGGTATCCTGGCACTTTTCATGATCGGCGCCGCGATCTTTGGCCTGGGCCGGCTTGCGTCGCGGCAGATCGGTGGCTACACCGGGGATGTCCTGGGCGCGGCGGAACAGACGATCGAGGTGCTGGCGCTGCTCGTCGCGGCCCACGGCTGACGGACACGGAATGGGGAAGACGGCATGACGACGGCTCAGCGGCATTCGGTCGTGACACGCTGGTGGTGGATCCGGCATGCACCGGTCACCGTGAACAAGGGCTGCGTCTATGGCCGCACCGATCTTCCCTGCGACACCGACGATACCGCCGGCTTTCAGGGACTGGCCGCGATCCTGCCGCGCGATGCCGCCTGGGTCGTCTCGGATCTGATGCGAACCCACCAGACGGCCGCCGCGATCGTGCGCGCCGGCCTGCCCGGACCGGAGCGATTTCCCGGCGAGGGCGTGATCGTCGAGCGCGATCTGGCCGAGCAGGATTTCGGCGAGTGGCAGGGCAAGACCTATAGCTGGCTGGCTGAACACCGCGCCGAGCAGTATCATCGCTTCTGGCACGCGCCGGCGCATGAGCGGGCGCCGGGTGGTGAGAGTTTCGAGGATTTGCTGGCCCGCGTGAGCACGGTGATCGATCGCCTCAACACCGACCTCGCCGGCCGCGACATCATCGCCGTGGCCCATGGCGGCACGATCCGCTCGGCGATCGCCAAGGCGCTCGACCTCGCCCCGGAGACGGCGCTGGCATTCGCCACCGACAATATCTCGCTGACCCGACTCGACCATTTCGCCGGGGGCCGCGATATCGGCCATTCCTGGCGTGTCGGTTGCCTTAATCGACCTCCGGCATGAGCGACGCGCACACGCATGCGCCGCCGGACTTCGATGCGGCGTTTCGGGCGAAGTTCCGCGAGCTGCTCGAATGGCGTCGCGACGTCCGCGAATTCCGGATCGACCCGATTTCCGACGGCATGTTCGAGCGGTTGGTCGAGATCGCCTGTCTGGCGCCCTCGGTCGGTCTGTCGCAGCCCTGGCGCTTCGTGCTGGTCGACGACCCCGACCGTCGCGAGGCAGTCCGGCGCAGCTTCGAAGCCTGTAACCAAGAGGCTCTGCAATGCCAGCGCGGCGAGCGGGCGATGCTCTATGCGCGGCTCAAGCTCGCCGGTCTCAACCAGGCGCCGGTGCAATTCGCGGTCTACGCCGATCAGGAGACCGAGCAAGGTCATCTGCTCGGCCGCAGGACGATGCCCGAGACCCTGATGTATTCGGCGGTCGCGGCCGTGCAGACGATGTGGCTGGCCGCCCAGATCGAGGGTCTCGGTCTCGGATGGGTGTCGATCATCAACCCCGAGGCGGTCGACGCCGCGCTCCTAGTTCCGGAAAGTTGGCGCTTCGTCGGCTATTTCTGTCTCGGCTATCCTGCGCATCCCGATGATGTCCCGGCATTGCAGCGGGCCGGGTGGGAGCATCGCCACGATTTCTCCGAATTCATTACCCGCCGCTGATTTGCGGCCTATGGCGTCTTTGTTGCTTCGTGCTATCCAAGGCGACGAGTTCGAGACAGGGAAGTTCGGTAGAATGGCTGGCCATTCGATCCGGCGCTGCCCCCGCAACTGTAACAGGTAAGACCGGCGGTTCCGCGACGCCACTGATGTCGCCCCGTCATCCCGCCATGGGATGGCGACGGCATTGGGAAGGCAGAGCCGGTCGATGACCCTGGAGCCAGGAAACCTCCTCGCAGCTCGTCAACGTGATTCCATCCTCGGGCGGAGGAAGGGGCAGAATTTGTCGATTACCTTGGTGCTGGGCGGTGCCCGCTCCGGAAAGAGTGCCTATGCCGAGTCCCTGATTTTGGGACAGGCGGAGCGCGCTGTCTATCTGGCGACGAGCGAGCCGCTCGATGGTGAAATGGCCGAGCGGATCCGGAAACATCTGGAACGTCGGGACGCGCGGTGGGAAACCCGCGAGGAACCGCTCGATCTCGTCTCGGTGCTGCTGGACGCGACGCGGCCCCACCGCCCAATCCTGGTTGATTGCCTGACCCTGTGGTTGTCGAATCTGCTTCATGCCGGGCGGGATATCGATAGCGAGATCGCGGCTCTGGTCGCGGTCCTGCCCCGCCTGGATGGTTCCGTGGTCATCGTCTCCAACGAGGTCGGGCTCGGCATCGTCCCCGACAATGCGCTCGCCCGTGCCTTTCGCGATCATGCCGGCCGTCTGCATCAGGCCGTCGCCGCGGTCGCGGATACCGTCGTCTTCGTCGTCGCAGGTCTGCCGATGACCCTCAAATCACCGCCGTCTACAGGACTCCAGCCATGAGCAAGATTCCCGCCACCGTCATCACCGGCTTCCTCGGTGCGGGCAAGACCAGCCTGATACGTCATCTGCTGGAGAACGCCGAAGGGCGGCGGATTGCCCTGATCATCAACGAGTTCGGCGAGCTCGGGATCGATCGCGAGGTCCTGCTCGGCTGTGCCGTCGAGGGCTGCACTGAGGACGACGTGCTGGAGTTGGCCAATGGCTGCATCTGCTGCACGGTTGCCGATGATTTCCTGCCGACCTTGCAGAAGCTGCTCGATCGGCCGAACCCGCCCGATCATATCGTCATAGAGACCTCGGGCCTCGCCCTGCCCAAGCCGCTGGTCCAGGCTTTCAACTGGCCCGAGGTCAAGCGTCGGGTGACGGTCGACGGCGTCGTCACCGTGGTCGATGGCGCCGCGGTCGCCGCCGGCCGCTTCGCCGATGACCCGGTCGCGGTGGCGGCGCAGCGGGCGGCAGACCCCTCGCTCGACCACGACAATCCCCTGGAGGAGGTGTTCGAGGACCAGCTGCTCTGCGCCGATCTCGTCATCCTCAACAAGCGCGATCTGCTGGACGATGCTGAGGTCGCGCTGGTCCGGGCCCGCATCGCCGAGACCATCCGCGTGCCGGTCCGCATCGTCGAAGCCAGCCGCGGTGCGCTGTCGGCCTCCGTGCTGCTCGGCCTCGACGCCGGGGCCGAAGACGACCTCGCGCAGCGGCCCTCGCATCACGACGGCGAGGAGGGTCACGATCACGACGATTTCGACAGCTTCTCGGTATCGGTCGGCACCATCAGCGACCCCGAGGCGCTGATCGCGAAGATCGAGGCGGCGATGGCCGATCACGATATTCTCCGGGTCAAAGGCTTCGTTGATATCGCCGGCAAGCCGTTCCGGGCCGTGATCCAGGGCGTCGGCGGGCGCATCGAGCAGTATTTCGATCGGGCCTGGAAACCGCAGGAACTGCGCTCCAGCCGGCTCGTCGTGATCGGCGCCAAGGGGATCGATCAGGCCGCGATCACGCGAGCGCTCGCCGCCTGATGCATCTGCTCGCCGCTCAGCAGGGACGGATCGACGACGGCTCGGCCGCGGTCGATCTCGGCCAGACCCCGGGCGAAATCGTCGTGCTCAGCGCCGCCGACAGCGAGATCGCGTGTCTGGCCGCGGCGCAGCACCGTCTGGTGGCAGCAGAGCCGGGCGCACCGAGCTTGCGTCTCGCCCGATTGCTGGCGCTGCGACACAATTATTCGGTCGACCTCTATGTCGATCAGGTCATCGCCCATGCCCGGCTTGTCGTCGTGCGCTTGTTGGGCGGCGAGGGCTATTGGCCCTATGGCGTCGAGCGCCTCGTCGCGGTCTGCACGCGGCGCGGGATCAAGCTGGTCCTGGTGCCTGGCGATGACCGCGACGATCCCGACCTGATGGCCCGCTCCACGGTCGGTCACGAGCAGGCCCGGCTCGCCTGGTCCTATCTGGTCGAGGGCGGTCCGGCGAATGCCGAGAGTTTCCTGCGCTATTGCCATTGCCTGCTTGATCGCGCGCCGATGCCGAGGCCGGC